>CACYWX010000170.1 GCA_902778205.1 uncultured Ruminococcus sp.
GTATCGATCCGGGCTTGAGTTTAACTTGCGGATAACTTGCAAAAGAGAATGCCACTTCGTTGGTATGCCACAAGATGTTGTGATAGGTAACATATTGTTCTGTTATATTGTATTGAATTTAACTTGCGGGCAACTTGCAGAAAGGCAAGAACAAAAAAACAATGTGTTTCCAGAAGCGCAATCTTCACAATACTTGCGCCGGATACAATCTGTGGTTGGAAAACAGATGCGAAACCATTGCTTTCAAGTATACGCGCGATTATTTCGACAGTCTGGACGGCGAGCTTTATCAGGTGGGTTACTGCCGTAACGAGAAGGGACAGGAGATCGGGCTGAGGATCGATCAGACCCTGACCCAGGACGCCACGGGCACGATGGCCTATATCGAATTCGAGGCCATGGGGATCGGACAGGTCCGCACGGAACGCAGCGTCGCCTATATCGACCATAACACCCTGCAGTCCGGCTTCGAGAACGCAGACGACCACCGGTTCATCGCGTCCGTGGCGAAGAAGCACGGCATCTATTATTCCCGCCCCGGCAACGGCATCTGCCATCAGGTGCATCTGGAGCGGTTCGGCGCGCCCGGAAAGACCCTCATCGGATCGGACAGCCACACTCCCACCGGCGGCGGCATCGGCATGATCGCCATCGGCGCGGGCGGACTGGACGTGGCGGTGGCCATGGGCGGCGGCGCGTACTATATCACGTATCCGAAGATCGTCAGGGTCACGCTGACGGGGAAGCTGTCTCCCTGGGTGGCGGCCAAGGATGTGATTCTGAAGCTCCTGTCCGTCATGAGCGTCAAGGGAGGCGTCGGAAAGATCATCGAGTACGCCGGAGAGGGCGTCGCGGCTCTCAGCGTACCGGTGCGGGCCACCATCACCAATATGGGCGCGGAGCTGGGAGCCACCACCTCCATTTTCCCCTCCGACGAAAACACCATCCCTCTGGCTGCCGATCCGGACGCGGACTACGACGAGGAGATCACCATCGACCTGTCCTCTCTCGAACCCATGGCGGCATGCCCTCACTCTCCGGACAACGTGAAGACCCTCTCCGAGATCAACGCCATGGCGGAGGGCGGCCGGATGAAGATCGATCAGGTCTGCATCGGCTCCTGCACCAACTCCTCCCTCGCCGATATGATGAAGGTCGCCTATATATTGAAGGGAAAGACCGTTCACCCGGACGTCTCCCTGGCGGTGTCCCCGGGATCGAAACAGGTCCTCACCATGATGGCGGAAAACGGAGCCCTCAGCGACATTCTGGGAGCCGGAGCCCGGGTGCTGGAATCCGCCTGCGGTCCCTGCATCGGCATGGGTCAGAGTCCCAATTCCCGCGGCATCTCCCTCCGCACCTTCAACCGCAATTTTGAGGGACGCAGCGGTACCCGGGACGCGCAGGTCTATCTGGTGTCCCCGGAGGTGGCGGCCGCGTCGGCTCTGGCGGGGTACCTCTGCGATCCCAGGGAGCTCGGCGATATGCCGGTGTTCTTCATGCCGGATTCCTTCGCCGTGAACGACAACATGATCACGCCGCCCGCTCCGCCGAAGGAGGCCGGTGAGGTGGAGATCCTCCGCGGTCCCAACATCAAGGAGTACCCGAAGACCGCTCCGCTGGCGGATCACCTCCGGGCGGAATGCTCCCTCAAGGTGGGGGACAACATCACCACGGATCACATCATGCCGGCCGGAGCGAAGATCCTGCCTCTGCGGTCCAACATCCCCGCTATCTCCAAGCACTGCTTCGCTGTCTGCGATGAGAGCTTCCCGGACCGGGCCCTTTCCCTGGGACAGAGCATCGTGGTGGGAGGCTCCAACTACGGACAGGGATCCTCCCGGGAGCACGCCGCCCTGGCGCCGCTGTATCTGGGAGTAAAGGCCGTGATTGTGAAGTCCTTCGCCCGGATCCACCGGCAGAACCTCATCAACGCCGGTATCCTCCCGCTGGAATTCGCGGACGAAGCGGACTACGACGGCGTGGAGCAGGGCGATATTCTGGCCATCGAGGATCTGCGGGATCAGATCGGGGCCGGAGAGCGCGTCACCGTGAAGAATCTCACGAAGGGGAAGTCCTTCGAGACGAAATGTCCTCTCAGCGAGCGGATGAAGGCCATCCTCCTCTGCGGCGGCCTGCTGGATTATACCAAAGCGAACCTGAAGAAATAAGGAGCCGGATATGGAAAAAATCAGGATGAAGACCCCCCTCGTGGAGATGGACGGGGACGAAATGACCCGGGTGATCTGGCAGTGGATCAAGGAAATCCTCATCGAGCCCTTCGTGGACTTGCAGACGGAATACTACGATCTGGGGCTGGTGCATCGGAACGAAACCGACGACAGGGTGACGGTGGAATCCGCCGAGGCCGCCCTGAAATACGGGGTCGCCGTCAAATGCGCCACCATCACGCCCAACGCGGCGAGAGTGAAGGAATACGATCTGAAGGAGATGTGGAAATCCCCCAACGGCACCATCCGCGCCATCATGGACGGGACCGTGTTCCGCGCGCCCATTCTGGTGAAGGGCATCGAGCCCTACCTCCCCACCTGGAAGGCTCCCATTACCATCGCCCGCCATGCCTACGGAGACGTGTACAAGAACACCGAGGCGAAGGTGCCCGCCGGAGGAAAGGCTGAGCTGGTCGTTACGGATGCGGAGGGAAACGAGACCCGTCAGCTGATCCATGACTTTAAGGATTCCGCCGGCATCGTGCAGGGGATCCACAATCTGGACGCCTCCATCACGTCCTTCGCCCGCTGTGCTTTCCGGTACGCGCTGGACACCCGGCAGGACCTGTGGTTCGCCGCCAAGGACACCATCTCCAAGACCTACGACCACCGCTTCAAGGACATCTGGGCGGAGATCTATGAAAACGAGTTCAAAGCGAAGTTCGAGGAGGCGGGGATCACCTATTTCTATACCCTCATCGACGACGCCGTGGCCCGGGTGGTCCGGAGCGAGGGCGGGTTCATCTGGGCCTGCAAGAATTACGACGGCGATGTCATGAGCGACATGCTGGCGACGGCCTACGGATCCCTGGCCATGATGACCTCCGTGCTGGTGTCTCCCACGGGAGCCTACGAGTACGAGGCGGCCCACGGCACGGTCCAGCGCCATTATTACAAGCATCTGAACGGCGAGGAGACCTCCACCAACTCCGTGGCCACCATCTACGCCTGGACGGGTGCCTTCCGCAAGCGCGGCGAGCTGGACGGCACACCGGAGCTCTGCGCCTTCGCCGATCGGCTGGAGCAGGCCTGCGTGAAGACCATCGAGGACGGCGTCATGACCGGCGACCTGTACCTGCTGTCAAAGCTGGAGAATAAGCGCAGGGTCAACACCCGGCAGTTCCTGGAGGAGATCCGCGCGAGAATGTGAGGATCCGAAAAACGGAAAAAGAACCGGACGGGGCACGAGGCTTCGTCCGGTTTTTCGCTGTTTCGAAATGGGATCGGTCAGGCCGCTCAGATCAGCCCCGCCAGATTAAAGGCCGCCTTTTCCAGCAGTTCCTCCGTTCGTTCCATGCTCTCCTCCGACGTCATGGGCCGGTCCGCCAGAGCAAAGACCGCGTCCACGCCGTCCCGGTACAGGGACTCCGTCGGTTTGGACACGCCGCAGAGGCATACGGTTTTCACCGAGGGATTGACCTCCTTCGCCGCGCGGCAGACGGCCAGAGGCAGCTTTCCCGTGGCGGTCTGGGCGTCCGTCTTTCCTTCTCCGGTAATGACCAGACCGGCTGACCGGGCGGCTTCCGGAAATCCCACGGCGTCAAGCACGGTCTGCGCCCCCGGGACCAGCTCTCCGCCGATGAGGGACAGCCCGTAGCCGAGTCCTCCCGCCGCGCCTGCTCCCGGAAGAAGAGAGAGCGGCTTTCCGGCAGTCCTGTCGCAGAGGTCCGCAAAACGGATCATATCCCGTTCCATTCCGGGCAGATCCTCCTCCCGCGCTCCCTTCTGACGGGCATAGAGCAGGACGGCTCCATGCGGTCCGGTCAGAGGAACTCCGGAATCGTACAGAAGCGTTAACCGGACTCCGGCGAACAGCCGCCGCGCCTCTGAGAAGTCCGCGTCCCGGATCGATCCGAGGTCCACCGTCCGGGGATCGGTCAGGATGTGTCCGTTCCCATCGGCGAACCGGACGCCCAGAGCCGCCAGCGCGCCGACGCCTCCGTCGCAGGTACCGCTTCCGCCGAGCCCCACCAGAATATGCCGGCATCCCATGTTGAGAGCGGTCCGGATCATCTCTCCCACGCCGAGGGTGGAGGAGCGGGGAAGATCGCAATCGTGCTTTTGGGCCAGGCGCAGTCCGGCGGCGGAGGCCATGTCCAGCACGGCGGTCTTCGTTCCGTTCCGCACGCAGATCCCAAAGGCGGCCGCGACGGGCGCTCCGTGGGTGTCGGACACCGTGACGGTGTGCAGTTCGGAGTGAAAGGCCGCGTTCAGCGCATCCGCCGTTCCCTCGCCGCCGTCTCCCACCGGGAATACCAGCACACGGGCGTCCGGACGTCTGTTCAGAAATCCCCGGCGAATGGCTTCCCCGGCGGACGCGGAGGACAGGGCGCCCTTGAAGGAATCGGGAGCGGCGAGGACCGTCACGGTTTTACCCACGACTGTCTTCCTCGTTGTAATGGCAGGGCGCGCGGTAAAACTTCCTCAGATCGATGCCCAGCCGTCCGTCCTCGGTTTTGCGGAAGCTCCACTTCTTGATCCGGTCCGCGGGGGCAGCCGTCTCGTCGATGTAAACGTATGGGATCTCCGCCTTGTTCAGAAAGGCCATGACGCCGCGGACCAGCACGGTGACGGCTTCGTCCTCCTCCGAACCGGGCATGACGCCCACGGAGCGGATGACGACCTCCTCCGGGGAGTAGGTGAACTGGCACAGGGCGATCAGGCCCCGGACCTCCTTCGCGTCGTCGGACAGCTCCACGGCGCAGAAGGCGAAGGTGTTCTCAAAAAAAGGGCATCCCAGGGCGGAGGCCATTTCAGCCTGCAGATCCCGGGAGCGTACGGGCGTAACCTGAAACATAGTCGGTACCTCGATATCGGATCAATAGGGTTCGGGCGGTCAGTCGATGCTCTTCAGATAGGCTATCTCGTCCTCCGTCAGCGGACGCCAGTGTCCCGGAGCGATCCCCTTGAGGGACAGCCGGCCGATGGCGATGCGGGTCAGCCGGGAGAGCTTGACACCGTAGTGGGCGCAGATCTTGCGGATCTCCCGGTTCCGGCCCTCCCACAGGGTAAAGCGGACCACGGTGGAAGGGATGCCGCCGGTCCTGGTATAGCGGACGAAATCCACCCCGAAGGGCTTGAGCATGTAGCCGTCCAGCTCGAAGGGCTCCGCCAGGGCCTCCAGATCGTCCTCGGTCAGAAGGGCGTTCAGCGTCGCCAGATACTGCTTCGGCACCTCATGGGACGGATGGAGCAGGCGGTTGGTGACGTCCCCGTCGTCCGTACACAGCAGAAGACCGTCGGAGTATAGGTCCAGCCGCCCCACGGGATAGACCCGGTGTCCCACGTCCCGGATGAGATCGGCCACGGTTTTCCGCCCGCCGTCGTCCGACATGGTGGTCACATACCCGGCGGGCTTGTTCAGAAGGATATAGGTATATCCCCCGCCGTTCGGAACGGAGCCGGACCGCGGAAGAACGGGCTTCCCCCGGTAGGCTACCTCGTCCTCTCCAGGGGTGATTTTCTGTCCCAGCACGGCGGACTCTCCGTTGACCGTGATACGGCCCGCCGTGATTTCCTTTTCTGCCGCGCGCCGGGACATGACGCCGCAGTCGGTGAGATATTTCTGAAGTCGTATCGGTTCCATAGCATTCCACTGGTGTCTGAAAATGGCCGTATTAGCCGCGTCCCATCAGCCGGTCCAGCAAACTCCGGGGCGGATCCGGCGCGGGAACGGCTTCCTCCGCGTAAAGGTCGAGGGATCCGACGATGTCTCCCTCCGGCGTCCGGTACGTGACCCGTCCGATGACATCTCCCGGCTCCACGGGCGGGAAGAGGAGGCGCTTCGTCTCCACCACGGTGCGGATCTCGGGCACCTCGTCGAAGAACAGCCCGGTCAGCCCCTCCCGGTTGACGGCCCGGACCGCGCCGCTCTCCGATCCCGGGCATGGGACGGGGAAGGAAACGCCTCCGCTCTCCGCCAGCGTGATTCGGTGACAGCGGGGAAAGGCGGCGTCGAACATCGCCCTGTGGTCCTGCCAGTCGTCCGGATCGTTCAGCGTCACCGCGATGAGGGTCACACCGTCCTTCTCCGCCGAGGTGACGAGACAGCGTCCGCTCCGCTTCGTGAACCCGGTTTTGATCCCGGTTACGTCCGGGCATTCCCTCAGCAGGCGGTTGTGGTTGATCAGGTACCGCGTACCGCCGGATTTGGGGATTTCGTGCCGCACCGTGGACACCATCCGCCGGAAATCCTCGTTCTCTATGGCGCGGGAGGCGATGACGGCCAGTTCCCGGGCGGTGGTATAGTGCTCCTCGTCGTCCAGTCCGTGAGGATTGACGAAATGGGTGTCCGTCAGTCCGAATTCCCGGGCCTTTTCGTTCATCCGGTCCGCGAAGGCTCCGACGCTTCCGGAAACGGCGATGGCCGCCGCCGTTGACGCGTCGTTGGCGCTCTCCAGAAGAACTGCCCAGATCAGGTCCTCCACGGTCAGCTCTTCCCCGGGGACGAGACCGATTCCGGACCCCTCCACGCCGCAGGCCTCGGGCGGGATCGTCACAGTCCGATCCAGGGGAAGAGACTCCAGCACCGTCAGGGCCGTCATGATCTTGGTGGTGGAGGCCATGGGAAGACGGCGGTCGGCGTTTTTCTCATACAGGACGGTGCCCGTCGAGGGCTCTAGGAGAAGGGCGGATTCGGCGGATACGGACGGCTCCGGAGCGTCCGCTTGTACGGTCAGGGACGCGGCGCATACGGAAAGGACCGCGCAGAAAAGGGATAAGAGTCGTTTCATCACTGCTTCTGCTCTCCGATCAAAAGAATTGTCGGCTGTCAGTATGCGCGGGAGAAACGGCGCTTATCCGGGAAAAGCTCCGTCAGATTTTGTTTTCTTCGCCTTTTTTCGAGAAAACGCCCTTGATCCGTTCCAGCAGATCGGGGGAGCGCTCCAGAAAACCGACCACCTGAGACACGGCGTCGGCGGGCGCGGCGGTGGATGCGGCGGTGGAATTGACGTTGAGCACGCTGACGTCCCCGTCCTTGTTCACCACCAGAAACGCCACGGGAGTCACGGAAACGCCGGTTCCGCCTCCTCCTCCGAAGTTATTCGGCTTGTTTGACACCTCTTTTTTTCCGGCGTAGTCGATGCCGCCGGACGCGTATCCGACGGAGACCTTGGAGATGGGGATAATCGTGGTGCCGGCCGCCGTCTCGATGGGATTTCCCACGACGGTGTTGGGATCCAGCATGGCGCGGATCGAATCCAGAGAGGTTTTCGTAATGTCGCCGATTCTGTTGTTGTCTGCCATAACAGCCTCCTGTTTGCTGGGAATAATCGGGGGTTAATGGTAAAGGTTTCCTCAGGCGGCGCGGGACTGGCTGATCTTTAACCGGATGAACCAGACCAGAGCGTGCACCGCGATGCGCAGGAAGGACACCAGCCGCAGCTTGAAGCTCATGTCCGCTTTGAAAACGGTCTTTTCCGCGAGGAAGTCCGCTTCGACGGAGACCACCCGCCGGGGTCTGTGACGGAGCGTCGTCTTGTGGTCCAACAGCTCCATGAGGATGGCGGCGGCCGCGCTGATCC
>CACYWX010000171.1 GCA_902778205.1 uncultured Ruminococcus sp.
TGCACGTCCCCCTCAGACTGCCCCGCCTGTCCAGCCCGTTCCCCTTTTCGTGCGGTTTTTGCTCATTTTAGTTTGTGCGAAATGTTGACAGAGGAGCATACAGTTTCCTCCTGTTCTTCATCTCCTTTGCTTCCCAATTCCGATATCAGGGCTTTGAAGTCCTCCCTCTCCCGGAGGGGATCGAAGCAAGGGTGTCTGAGCCAGTAAACCGCGTCCTGCGTCGCCGTGTTCGCCATGGACAAAAACGGCATGGTGCTGTCGAGAAGATCGAACAACGGCGCGGTATAGGGTAGGGTCTCTCCGACGCGGGAGTTGACGGCGTCGAGCCTCCGGCAGGTTTCGCAGGTTTCGGCGAGCTTTTTCACGGCTTCGTCGTAACGTCCCGCCCTTGTCAGAAGCTCCGCCTGCTTTTCGAGCGAAAGATAAAGATCGTTGTAGAACCCAAGATAGTTTCCGTCCGGGAGCATGACGCGGAGAATGCCCTCGATCGCCTCCAGCGCGGCGAGATTCTCCCTCCTCCGGGACAGCGCCAGCAGCAAATCGAGGAGCTTACCTTCGACATACCACTGCCAATGCCGCTCTCCCTCCTCCCCTTCCAGGCAGTAGAGCAGCAGGAAATCCGGCGAAAGCTTTCCGCTCGTCGGACAGGACCGCGCAAGCTCCGCCGCCTCCTCCCGCCGCCCTTCCTGCACGAGGAAGAGGACGAGGTTGTTGATCACGCAGGCGCGGAGGCCGTCGTCCTCCGTCTCCTCAAGAATGAAGCGGTACCGTTTTTCGGCGGCTTCTACGTGCTCCCGGCGGGTTTTCACCTGCCCTTCCGCCGGAGACGGAGCGTCGGGCAGCATCATCTCGTTCATGGCGCAGTAGTAGTGAAACCAGAGGTTGCGCGGGTATTCTTCCACGGCGGCGAGGCATTTTTGAAGATGCAGGCGGATGTCAAAGCGTTCGGGATTTCCGTCTTTGCCGCTCGCCATCATATAGAGCTCATGCTCCCGCGGATCCTCGTCCCCCGTTCTGATCCCGAGCAGTTCATCCGATGTGCATCCGAGCACCTTGCACAGCGGGGCGATGAGGGAGAGATCCGGCGTCGAGATGTCGCATTCCCACTTGCTCACGGCCTGCGCGGAGACGCCGAGGTAGTCCGCAAGCCGGTCCTGGGTCAGATCAGCCTTTTTGCGCAGGTCTTTGATTCTTTGTCCGATGTGTTCCATATCGTTCTCCTGTTTTTGTACAGATAGAAAGCGGGCCCGGCCTTCGTTCCGCTTACAGTATAGCAGAATCGGAAGCCGGGCGCAATGGATTTTGATTCGACACGGGATCAACCGGGGGTTGAGAAAGCTTTGCCCGAGGACCATGATTTCCGAAGCACCCGGCATCCGAAAGGTTTCAGAGCCGGGGCGGAGATTTCACCGTCATCCGTGGACGCCTGCGCTGCGATTCCCGAATTCCGCCCTCTCTGTTCTTCGGGGGCTCCGGAATTTCCGGAAGTGAGTGCGTCAAAGCGCACCTCGCAGCCTTCAAGACCCTTGATATATTCGACAAACTCCGCTGCAAACCGGAGATCATCCGCAAGCGCATCCCCAAGCTCCGCCGCGCGAAGATCATCCAGATCCACCCGCAGGCGTCGGAATTCCCCCTCGAGCACACGGTCGACGCAATTCATCAGCTCCCGGTTCAGCTCGGATGCCGGGTCCGACTGTTCGCGGCTTTGTTTTGCGGCGGAAGTCCGGACAAGGGGGACAGCCTCCCCTCCGTCAAACGCTTCACCGTGCAGGGCGACGATTCCGGCTTCGTGCGCGTATCCCGCGCTGTCGAGATTCACGGCGAGGGTCAGGCTTCGGACGCGGAAGAGGTCCTCGGGCAGACGCGCAAACTCCTCTTCGGCCCGCTTCCTTGCCTCCTCATTCTCTTTCAGCAGCTGCTTCAGCTTTTTCAGGGCTTCCGAACGAGGCGCGAGTGCTTCCAGGTCCTTCCCGAGCTTGATCACCGCCTCATGGCGCATCCGGATAACCGTGAGCGTTTCCCGGAACGAGCCGCGAGAGGTCCCGGAAGGGTAAGCTCCGGCGAAGCGGTTCAGCGTATCAGCGAGCGCGGGCGTACCGTAAAGCTCCCGAAACAGCTCCGCGCGGTATCGGATCACCGCGGGATCATCCGTGTAGTACGGCAGGCCGTCCGCTTTGAGTACCTTCCCGAGCGTCGCCTCCCATGCCTTCACGAATTCGTCGGAAAGGTCGGAGCGCATTTTTCCCTCCGGAAAGAGAAGCCGCGCCGGCGCCCTGCGCTCTTTCTTTATCACGGGAAGCCTGAATCCTTCCGTCAGGCGGCGCGGCTTGGTGCGGATAAAGTACGGCGTGGCCTGCGATTTCTTCCGTCTGTCCCAGAGGAGGCACGCGACAGAGTACGGGAACTGGACGCACGTCACCTCGAAAAACAGGGCGAGAAGCACCCATTTGACAAGCGCGACGGTTCCCTCGAGATCACGCGAGACTACCGCTCCCCAGCCGAGAATGAGGCCCGTGACGAGGAGGACGAACGGATAGAAATCCTCCCTCTTCCGGTATTCCTTGTTTTGCTTTTTCATGCTTTTCTCCTGTCATCCCTCTCCGCGCGTACCTCGTCCCGGTGAGCGGGACAGCTTGTCCATGTCTTCACGAGGCCGGACCATGACGTGCCGCTGAACGCCTCTTTTCTTCCGAAACAGACTGCTTCCCCGTTAATATATTTTAACATGATTTGAAAAGGATGTCAAGACAAATGTAAATCAATTTTTGTTTATTGTATCCTCTTTTTCCGTGACCGGCGGGCCGTCCTCCCGTCAGTACAAAAAATCCCCCGGAAAGGCCGCTCTCTCCGGGGGGTTGCGTTATTGCTTTGTCTCAAACCCGATCCAGTCCGGATCGCATCCTTCGGGCAGACGCCAGTATTCGGCTTCACAGGAGCCGAGCTTAGCCCTCCGGACCGTCTTTCCCGATCCCGTGAGGGACAGGACCGGAGCCGGGAACCGGATCGTCAGGCCTCCCCTCCGCACCGCCGCCATCAGCACGGGAGCGCATTCCTCCCGCCAGGGCTCCCGGACGTAGACAAACACGTCCTCCGTCAGAAGCAGGATCCGGAACCGGCCGTCCCGGAACACGGGCTCGCTCCGGCGGATCCTTCCGAGGGCGCGGCAGACCTCCGTCAGATCCGCGTCCTGCCCGCTCTCCGCCCGTTTCCACGGGAAGGGCATCCGGCAGAAGGGATCCCGGTAACCCTCAAGCCCCACCTCGTCGCCGTAGAAGACGCAGGGCGCGCCGGGCAGCCCGAAGAGAATCCCCCAGGCCAGCTTCAGCTTATCCTTGGCCGCCGCTCTCTGCTCCTCCGTCATCCGGAGACGGGCCAGCTCGGCGTTGGATTTGTCCCCGCAGGGCTCGCCGCCCAGCACCGTCAGGATCCGCTCCGTGTCGTGGGTGCCGAGGAAGTTCAGAAGATTGTCGGACACCGCCCGGGGATACCGCCGGTACAGACCCTCGGACGCCCGGCGAAGGGATTCCGTATTTCCGTTCAGCACATAGTCGACGATACCGTTCCGGAGGGGATAGTTCATGACGGAGTCCAGCTGTCCGCCGGTCAGATAGCGTCTGCGCCGTCCGTAGCTGATCTTGTCGGAGGCGTCCTCCCAGACCTCTCCGATCACCACGGCGTCCGGATCCCGGAACCGCACGGCCCGCCGGAAATCGTCCAGAAAATCGTCCGACAGCTCGTCCGCCACGTCCAGCCGCCAGCCCTTCACCCCGGCCTTCATCCACTTGGGGACCACCTCCCCGCAGATGAACCGCCGGTAGCCGGGATCCGCGCTGTTCACCCGGGGCAGGGTCTTCACGCCCCACCAGCATTCGTAGTCGTCCGGATACTCCCGGAATCCGTACCAGCCGTACCAGGGGGATTCCTTCGACTGATACGCGCCTTTGTCCGGATAGCGGCCCTCCCGGTTGAAGTAGCGTGAATCGGAGCCCGTGTGGTTGAAGACCCCGTCGAGGATCACCTCCATGCCCGCCTTCTCCGCCTCCGCGCAGAGGTGAATCAGGGCCTCGTCCCCGCCGAACATGGCGTCCACCGTCATGTAGTCGCCGGTGTCGTATTTATGATTGGAATAGGCGTCGAACACCGGGGAGAGATAGAGGGTCTTCACCCCCAGGGCGCGGATCCAGTCCAGCTTTTCCGCGATTCCCCACAGATCCCCGCCGAAGAAGACGTTGTTGGACACCTCCGCCCCGGGATACGGACCGTACTGCGGAACGCCGCCGTCCCAGTCGGGATCCAGGACCGCGCCTTCCTTCACAGGGGATCTCCCGCTCCGGCGGAACCGGTCCACGAAGATGTGATACACCGGCCCCTCCCGGAAGGAGGAGGAGGTCTCAAAGCCCGGCCGTGTCAGCATCAGTTGCCTCTCCCCGACGAAGTTCTCCAGAAGTCCCAGCTCCGTCGGACGCTCGCCTCCCAGAATCAGGACCGATCCATCCGTTCCCCGGACGGCGTAGTGGTAGTAGAACAGCCCCTCCCCGTCCTCGGTCTCATGGGGAAGCATGGCGCGGAAATCGAAGGTCAGCCGCCACAGCTCCGAGCCGGACCGGTAAAAGGGCGACGCCGCGGCCTCCTCCTCCGTCATCCGGTCCAGATGAAAGCGGCGGAACGCGGTCTCCCCGGTGTTCCAGGCATCCTCGTGGATCAGAAGATCCGCCGCCTCCGCCCAGCCGTCCCCGGGCGTGACGCGCAGGACGAACTCCACGGTATCCGACGCGGAGAAGGCCCCGAGTTCGGAAACCCGGAGCCGCGCGTTCACATCGAATTTGAGCTCTTCAAAATGATGAATCATAGAGGTAGGAAACGCTTCGCGTTTCCAATTGAATGGCCTTGCGCAGGCTGGGCGCGGGGGAGGGACACCATCTCACGGCCGACTACTTTCACGAAGTGAAAGTGATGCCCCATCCCCCGAGGGTCCCCCTTGGCCGGGGAGCATAATCCTGAACGCTCATATCTGCATCAAGCCTGATTTTGCATCCCACGTTCTTGCGCAGACTATGTTTGTGCAGCTGAAACATGCGTGGAACAAGTTCCACGGTTTCCTGCGCCGACGCAGTCGCGCTGGAGCCTCGAAAACAGCGCTCGAAGCGCGCATTGGGCAGAAGGATTGACTGTGACGTTTTGCTGACCAGTTTTAAAGAAAAACTGTGAATTCGCGAGGATGAACATCCTGTTTTGTCTTTACCCTATTGCGCCTCACGACAATGCGCGCCTGAATTGCTTTGAGCTCTGGCTGCAATAACAGAGACCGCGCGAGGATATGGGATGCACAATCAGGTTCTGATCCAGAGATGAGAGAATAGGTTATGCTCTCCGGCCAAGGGGGACCCGCACAGGGGGCTGGGTTTGCGAGCAAACCCGTCGGCCAGAGCTGGTGTCCCCTGTGCCGCCCGACCTGCGCAGGGTCATCATTCTGGAAACGCGAAGCGTTTCCTTCCTTGACAAGTGTGGGCCTAAGGGATACTCACTTAAAGTATCCCTTTACCTCACCGGCGTGATGTGCCAGATGTTCTCGGCGTACTCCCGGATGGAGCGGTCGGAGGAGAAGAAGCCGGCGGAGGCGATGTTGACAAGGGACTTGCGGTTCCACGTCTGCCGGTCGTGATAGGTTTCCATCATGCGGCCGTAGACGTTCACGTAGGAGTCGAAATCCGCCAGGCACATATAGGGATCCGGAACCCCGTGGGCGTACAGCAGGTAGTTCACCATGTCGGTGTAGTTCCAGCCGTTGAAGGTCCCGCGGAGCCGGTCCACGGTGGTCCTCAGCCGCTCGGAGTTCATATAGAAGGACTGGGAGGAGTAGCCCTGCTTCCAGAGCTCGTCAACCTCGGCCGCGCTGAGTCCGAAGATATAGATGTTGTCTCCGCCCACCGCGTCCTTGATCTCCACGTTGGCGCCGTCCAGGGTCCCCAGGGTTACCGCGCCGTTCACCATGAACTTCATGCAGCCGGTGCCGGAGGCCTCCTTGCCCGCCAGGGAGATCTGCTCGCTGATGTCGGAGGCCGGCATGAGCACCTCGGCGGAGGTCACGTTGTAGTCCTCCAGATATTCCACGTGGAGGATGTCCCGCGCCTTCGGATCCCGGGCGATCTCCTGCCCCAGATCGTAGATCAGCTTGATGATGTTCTTGGCCATATAATAGCCGGGAGCCGCCTTGCCGCCGAAGATGAAGGTAGTGGGCGTCCAGTTCCCGTTCGGGTTCTCCCGGATCTCGTTGTACAGGGAGATGATCTTCAAAACGTTCAGAAGCTGGCGCTTGTACTCGTGCATCCGTTTCACCTGCACGTCGAACACGGACTCCGTGTCCAGGGAGCGTCCGAAGCGGTCGAACCAGAACTTCGAGAAGGCCTGCTTGTTGTCCCGCTTGATCCGGTCCAGCCTCTCCAGCACCGCCGGGTCGTCCCCGTATTTCCGGAAGCCGGACAGCTTCGAGAAGTCCTTCCGGTAGTCCGGACCGATGGTCTCGTCCAGCAGAGCCGTCAGGCCGGGATTGGAGAAGCACAGCCACCGGCGCATGGCGATGCCGTTGGTCACGTTGGTGAACTTGTAGGGCATCGCGTTGTAGTAGTCGTGGAAGACGGTCTTCTTCAGAATGGCGGAATGCAGGGCGGAGACACCGTTGACCGTGTGGGACGCGGCCACGGAGAGGTTCGCCATCCGGACCTGGGAATAGCCGATGACGGCCATGCGGGAGATGCGGTCCCAGTCGCCGGGGTACATGTTCCACAGATCCTTGCACAGACGGCGGTTGATCTCCTCCACGATCATATAGATGCGGGGCA
>CACYWX010000172.1 GCA_902778205.1 uncultured Ruminococcus sp.
TGCCGCCGATCTCGTTGAGCTTCTCGATGAGGGTGACGCCGTCCAGCTCCTCGCCGTTCAGCGCGGTGGGAACGCCCTTTTCAAAGTGCAGGGTGATATAGGTGGGTTCGTCGGGAGCCTGCTCGGGGGACACGCCCAGCTCGAGAAAGCCCGGCTTCTGATAGTCCGGCTCGTTGGCGGGGCTCTCCAGATCCAGACCCTCGTGGCTCAGGTGCCACAGGTTCTTGTCCTTGGAGTAGTTGGTCTCGCGGCTGATGCGGAGCGGAATCCCCTTGGCCTCGGCGTAGTCGATCTCCTCGTCCCGGGACTTGATGTCCCAGATGCGCCAGGGGGCGATGACCTTCATGTCAGGGGCGAAGGCCTTGATGGCCAGCTCGAAGCGGACCTGGTCGTTGCCCTTGCCGGTGCATCCGTGGCAGATGGCGTCCGCGCCTTCCTTCAGGGCGATCTCCACCAGCCTCTTGGCGATGCAGGGACGGGCGTGGGAGGTGCCGAGGAGGTATTCCTCATACTTGGCGTCCGCCTTCAGGCAGGGCCAGATGTACTCCTCCACGTATTCCTTCCGCAGGTCCTCGATGTACAGCTTGGAGGCGCCGGTCTTCAGGGCTTTCTCCTCCAGACCGTCCAGCTCCGTGCCCTGGCCCACGTTTCCGGAGACCGCGATGACCTCGCAGCCCGGATAGTTGTCCTTCAGCCACGGAATGATGATGGAGGTGTCAAGACCGCCGGAGTACGCCAGAACGATTTTTTTGATTTCTTTTCCCATGATGCCGCTCCGTAAATATTTATTTGAAGGTATGGAATAATTATACGACATTGGGCTGTTCTTTTCAATGGCTATCCTATACAAATCCTTGGGCGTATCCGTCCCGTTTCTGGTCAAACCAACAGAAATTCCCGGGATTTGCGGACGGAATCGCGGACAGAATAAACGCGGAAAACGCGAAAGGAGACGACGATATGACGACAAAACTGCGAAACGCCGCGGGGATCCTGCTGGCGGCCGCCCTTCTGACACAGCCCATCGCGGCGGAGCGGACCGGACTCCTCGATCTGCTCCGCCCGAAGGATCCCGCCGAAGGGGAGCTCTGGGAGGAGGATTTCACCCCCAAGCGGGGACGGTCCGCTCCCCGGCGGGACAAACGGCGCGCGTCGGCGGAACGGGATGATCCGCGTCCCGCGCCCGACGTTCTCGAACCGGACCGGGACGTGTGGCCCTGCGCGTCTTCGGGGGCCGGATCGTACAGCTGGTACGCGGTCCATCAGAAGGACGGGAAACGGCCGCCGGCTCCGGCTGAGATCCCCTCGATCGGGGAGCACGGCGGGTATTATCTCGGAGGAGACGAGCCCGTGGTGTATCTGACCTTCGACGCGGGCTACGAGAACGGAAACGTGGAGCGGAGCCTGGACGGTCTGCGTGCGGAGGGCGTGCCGGGGGCGTTCTTTATTTTGGAAAATCTGGTGAACCGGAATCCGGAGCTGGTGAAGCGCATGGCGGACGAGGGGCATCTGGTCTGCAACCACACGGCCCGCCACAAGGATATGACGACCTTCACGGAGGCGGACTTCAAGGAGGAGCTGGGGCGGATGGAGACGGCCTACCGGACCCTGACGGGGCAGGAGATGGCCCGGTACTACCGCCCGCCGGAGGGGAGGTTCACCCTGGACAATCTGGACTGGGCGAAGGAGCTGGGCTACTCCACGATCCTCTGGAGCTTCGCCTACGCGGACTGGGACAACGAGAAGCAGCCGGACCCGGAGGCCGCTCTCGAAAAGATCCTCGACGGTGCGCACAACGGCATGGTCCTCTTGCTCCATCCCACGTCCGAAACGAACGCGCAGATCCTGACCGCCCTGATCCGCTCCCTGAGGGACAGAGGCTTTCGGTTCGGAACGCTGGACGAGCTGACGGGAGGCGGAGGCATTGGCGCGTGAGGAGCGGCTGAGGAGGATCCTCGCGTGCGCCCTGGCCCTGTGCGCCGTCTGCCTGACCTCTCCCGGCGCAGCAGCGGCGCGGGAGGAGGACGTGGTGTATTCCTGCGCGGCAGTGGACAGGCGGATCGCATTGACCTTCGACGACGGCCCGCATCCGACCCTCACCCGGGAGATCATGGGGATCCTGCGGGAGAACGGGGTGACGGCCACCTTCTTCCTGGTTGGCGAGAACGCGGAGTGGTTTCCGGAGATCGTCCGGGAGGAGGCGGAGTCCGGCTTCGAGCTGGGCAACCACACCTGGTCCCACGCCAACCTCCGGGAGGAGAGCTACGCGGCGGTGTGCCGGGAGATCGACGAGGGAGAGCGGGCCGTCTGGGAGAACTTCGAGTACCGGACCCGCCTGCTCCGTCCGCCGGGCGGCTGTCTCGGGGACGCGGTGATCCGGGCGGCAAAGGAGCGGGATTACACCCTGGTCTGCTGGTCCGTGGATACCCGGGACTGGGCCCACACCCCCACGGAGGCCATCGTGAAGAACGTACTGGGCTCCGTTCACGGGGGCGACATCCTCCTCTTCCACGACTATATCTCCGGGGACTCTCCCACGCCCGCGGCCCTCAGAATCCTGATCCCGGAGCTGAAGCGGCGCGGGTACGAATTCGTCACCGTCTCTGAGCTGATCGAGAGCGGGAAGGGCGGATGACGGACCTGCATCGACGTCAGGAACTTCATGACACAAATTAACAGACGGCAAATGCAAAACAAACAAACGGCAAAAGACGATTCCAGCGGGATCGAAAAAGGAGCCTGCATACCCGATGCGGTATACGGGCTCCTTTGGACGTTTGCGCGGATCCGGAGGTTACAGCAGCATGATCCCCTTCTCCTCGGCCAGACAGCGCGTTTCGGCGTCCCAGACGGAGGCCTGTACCTCGCCGATGTGGGCGGTCTGCATCATCAGCATGCAGAGCCGGGACTGGCCGATGCCGCCGCCGATGGTCAGGGGCAGCTCGTCGTTCAGAAGCATCCGGTGAAAGGGAAGCTCCGCCCGCTCCTCGCATCCGGCCTCCTTCAGCTGTCGTCTCAGAGAGTCGGCGTCCACCCGGATCCCCATGGAGGAGATCTCGAAGGACTCGCCCAGCACGTCGTTCCACAGCAGGATGTCGCCGTTCAGAGTCCAGTCGTCGTAGTCCGGCGCGCGGCCGTCGTGGGGCTTTCCGCTCTTCAGCTTTCCGCCGATGCCCATGAGGAAGGTGGTGGGATGCTCCTTCACCCAGGCGTGCTCCCGCTCCTTGGGAGTCAGCTCCGGATAGCGGTCCTCCAGCTCCTGCGCCGTCACAAAGGACACCTCCGGGGTGATGCGGCATTCCAGCTGGGGGAACTCGTACCGCAGGGCGTTGTTGGTGGCCACCACGGCGGAGACGATCTTCTTCACGGTCTGGCGGAGATACTCCTCGTTCCGCATGCTCCGGTCGATGACCTTTTCCCAGTCCCACTGGTCCACGTAGACGGAGTGCAGATTGTCCAGCTCCTCGTCCCGGCGGATGGCGTTCATGTCCGTGTAAAGGCCCTTGCCTACATAGAAATCGTACCGCTTCAGGGCCAGCCGCTTCCACTTGGCCAGGGAATGGACCACCTGAGCCGATTTGCCCACGGCGGGGATGTCGAACTCCACGGGGCGCTCCACGCCGTTGAGGTTGTCGTTTAAGCCGGAGTCCCCCTCCACGAACAGGGGAGCGGACACCCGGCGGAGATTCAGCTCGATGGCCAGGTTCATCTGGAACGTGCGCTTGATGTAATCGATGGCCGTCTGGGTTTCGTAGACGGCGAGTCTGGGCCTGTAGCCCTCGGGAACACGGAACATGGTCGTACTTCCTTTCAATGGGGATCAATGGGGAATATGGCGCGGGTCAGCGGGATACGGACGCGGTGAAGTCCAGAACGTCGCCGGGGATCGGGCAGACCTCCTCCGGGCGCGTGAACACCGTCCCGTGCGGGGTGTGTCCGTCGAAGAAGCCGCCGTTTTTCAGGGTAAAGGAGCCGTCCTCCCCGAGCCTGCCGTCAAAGTCCAGTCTCCATCCCCGCCGGGCCGTGGCGTCGCCGGTGAAGCGCAGGCGTGAGGGCGGGAACCAGCGTCCGTCCGCGGTACAGGCCCAGGGATGGGAGAAAACGGCCTGACGCGGCATCCATCCGGCGGTATCGTGAAAATTCTCGAGGAAGCAGTGAGGGGATAGGAGCCGGAAATCGGTCTCGGGGCGCAGGAACGTGGCGATCTCCTCGAAGCGCCCGGTGTCCGGGAAGAAGAAATACGCGGAAAAGGCGCATCGCCCCATGCCGTCGGGAAGCGCGCGGACCAGGAACCGGTGCCGGACGCCGCTCTCCCAGGGATAGACGACGTAGCTCTGACCGCCGGAGCCCTCGCCGCCGAATTCGCCGACGTGGGTGCGCGGATTCTTCGACAGGCAGATCACCCTCCGGTTCTCCGGTATGGAGCCGGGATCGTCGGTTTCCTGGGGGCTCCAGACGGAAAACAGGATCCGCCGCTCCGTTTCGGAGTTGACCTGGATGCCGAAGTACCCGCCCCGGAAGCCCACCGCCATGGCGTAGGTCCCCGCGGGATCCAGTCCTACCGGCACCGCTGCCTCATGATAGAACCATTCCGCGCCGCCCGGCTCCTCCGTGTCGAAGGTGGCGTGAACGGAGGGACCGCGCCTCGCCCAATAGTAGTTTTCCCGCTCGCCGGAGGGGATGAAGCCCGCCGCGTCTTCCGGTCCGACGCCCTCGAGAATCAGCTCCGTGGGGGAGGCGAACAGGTTGCCGCTCTTTCTGACGCCGGAGAGGCCGAAGCGCGTGTATCCCGGGCGGGCTGCCTCCAGCTCTCCGAAGCAGATCTCCGACGCGCCCTCCGGAACGTCCGCCTCCAGTACGGAGCCGCATGCCGTGAGCCTGAGCCGGGACGGTCGGGTCTGCGGGCGCATGCTCAGCCGCACCCGGAACCGGACCGGGCGGACGAAGGAAAGGTAGACGCCGAACCTTGCCGAGGGATCGTGCCAGTTGGTGATGCCGCGCTCCGTAACGGCGCCTCCGGAGGAGGGGGATTCCAGGAACGCGCAGCCGCCGAGGGGCACGCGGAGTCTCTGTTCGGTCATGGGGACGGTTTCCTTTCGCTTCTGATGTCGGTAATACCCGGATTCGGGTACAAACTCTATTTTATCATCCTCACCCCCCGGCTGTCAAGCGTCTTTTCATGTCGGAGCCGACGGTAAATTGAACGACTTAAAGCGGAAAGGGTGCGGTTTATCTTGTCCAAAACATGAAAAATCGACTGAATTGCAACTTTTTCTTTCAAAAGCCTTGACTGGTGTAGTAACAAAGGGTATAATACTCTCCGGCGTTTTACGTTCAGACCCGGAGGGGGAACCGCACACCCGCTCCGCGGTCAATATCATACAAAGGAGAGACCACCATTATGGAAGACCGGATGATTAAGCTGCCTGCCAGCGAGCTTGAGATCATGCAGGCCATCTGGGCCCTGGACGAAGAGGGCGAGAAGTTCATTTCCGCCAGCCTCGTCATGAAGAGATTCCCGGCCCTCAACCGCCTGAAGCTCACCACCGTGCTGACCCTCATTACCAGACTGCAGACCAAGGGATTTATCCGCACGGAAAAGCTCGGACGCTCCAACTGCTACACCCCCATCATTTCCTCCGCCGACTACCGCCGCTTCGCGTACGGCGATTTCGTGGAGAACGTCTACCGCAGCGACCGGCTGGATCTTTTCTCCGCCCTGGTCAACGACGAGGCGCTGACGAAGGAGGATCTGGACGAGATCAAGGCCATGATCGAGAAGGCCGAAAGCGAGAAATAAACCGGTCGGGTCAAACCGGCCCGAAGGGAGCCGCGATATGGGAAACAGGACGATCCTTCTGCTGTTTTCCGTCGCGGCTCTTTCCGTTGTGTACGGATCCGCGGCCGGAATACTGCTCCGTATCCGGCGGAAAAGGGGGATCGCTCCCCGGGCGGCGGTGTGGCTCCTTGTCCTTCTGTTCTCGGTCGTTCCGCTGTTCGTCCGGTTCAAGCCGGTCCGGGCCTTTCTCTTTACCGACTGGTCGGGAGGGGTACGGGTGGAATTCGGCGGGCCCGGGACGGTCGACGGGAAACCGCCGGAGGGGAAGCCGCCGCAGTTTTCGCTTTCAAGGTCCTCCCGGAGAGCGGCGGAGAACGCGGCCCTCCTGTTTCTGACCCTGTGGGCGCTTTCGGCCTCCGCGTCCATCTCCTTCGGACTCACCCGGTACTGGGAGACCCTGACCTTCCTCACCCGCCATTCGGAGGAGTGCCGGGACGAACGGGTCCGGAGGATCTTCGATCAGGCCCGGAAAAAGGCCGGCGTGAGGAGGAGCGTCACTCTGCGGATCCTGCGGCCGGAGCTGACCGTATCGCCCTCTGCGTGCGGGATCCTGTCCCCGGCGGTGTTCGTCGGCAGGAGCCTGGCCGAGGAGTATCCGGACAACTGGCTGGAGACGGTGTTCCTGCATGAGCTGATCCACATCCGTCATCACGACGGACTGCTCCGGGCCGCCGTCCTGCTGGCCACCTCTTTTCACGCGCTTCTGCCCGTATCCGGCCGGATCCGGGAGGCTGTGTCCGAGGACGCGGAATTCCGCTGCGACCGGGACGTGCTGCGCCTGATCGGGAGGGAGAGGACGGCGGAGTACCTCCGGATGATCCTAGACACTGCGTCCCGTTCTGCGGACAACGGACCGGACGGGCTGTTCTCCCCCGCGGCAGGATCGGGCGGCCTCCTGGTCCGGCGCGTCCGGCGGATGCGGGAGGAGGAAGCTCCGGGGAGGGGGAGGGTCTGGATCGCTCCCGCTGCGGCGTTTCTCTGCAACCTGCTC
>CACYWX010000173.1 GCA_902778205.1 uncultured Ruminococcus sp.
GCTCTGTACGGCGCGGCCGGTATCCGTGTTATCGTTGGTCATAAGTTCAGCCTTCCAAATCGTCGTTCAGTTTCTTCAGGATCCCGGCGCTCATGAGATCGACCTTGCCGGAGCGGTTCACGGCCCGGAAGGCGAAGAGCTCGCTGTCCTCCGTCAGTCTCGTGACGCCGAAGAGACCCAGCTCTCGGAAGGTCAGAAGGATCACCTTCAGCTTGGTATAGCCCACCTGCCGTCCCCCGGTGGCTACCAGATAGGACAACCCTCGCACCGTGAAGGCGTCCCGGTCGGCCTTGAGCTCCCGGCGGATCACGCTGTACACCGCGGCGAAGTCCTCCCGGTCCGGCAGAACGGCGGAGGAGGGCGCGATCCCGCGGAGGGACTGTCCGGCCCGGATACGCGCGTACCAGCTCCGGTCGCGGCTCTCCGTCTCCATCTGCTCCTCCGACAGGCGGGCGTCCCGGACGATGAGCTGGAGGTTCCGCTGATGGCCGAATTCGTTGATGTCCATGGTGAACATCACGTCCGCCGTGTCGCCGGGATAGAGATCGATCTCCTGGATGGTCTTGCGGAAGCACATGGCGGTCACGGTGACGCCGCCGGTCTTCAGAAGCAGTCTGGTGTGCTTGCCGCCTCCCACCGCCGCCACGTCCGCGATTTTTACCCGGCGCAGCACGAAGACCGGCACCGGATTGGACACGCCGAAGGGCTCCAGACTGTAAAGCTCCGCCGCCTGCTCCATGGTCAGGTCCGCGGGAGTCAGCTCGCATTCGGCGTCCAGCTGGGGGGTCAGGTCCCGGTCGGCGAAGGCTTCCCGGGCGTAGTCGTTGATCCTCTCCCGGAAGGCGTCGAGATTCCGGCGCTTGACCGTCAGGCCCGCCGCCAGCTCGTGTCCGCCGAATTTCTCCAGCAGATCGGAGCAGGAGCTCAGCGCCTCCACCAGATTCATGCCCTTGACCGAGCGGCCGGAGCCCTTGCCCGGGTCGTCCCCAGACTTCTCCTCCCCGGCCCCCTCAAAGGATATGAGGATGGAGGGACATCCGTACTTCTCCGTGATGCGGGAGGCCACGATGCCGATGATGCCATGATGCCAGTTCTCCGCATCCAGCACGATGACCGGGTCCCGGGTGAAGTCGTGGCGGGCGGCGATCATGGCGTAGGCGTCCTCCATGATGCGGTTCTCGGCCTCCTGACGCTCCCGGTTGATCTCGCAGAGCTGCCGGGCCAGGGGAGCCGCCTCCTCGCAGTCCTTCGCCAGCAGAAGCTCCACCGCCATGGAGGCGTCGCGGATCCGTCCGGCGGCGTTGATGCGGGGCGCGATGGTGTAGCCGATATAGGAGGCCGTGACCTTTTTCTTCTTCACCGTCCGGGCTTCCTCCCGCGTGGCCTCCATGAGCTCCACCAGCCCGGGACGCTTTGTATTCTCGATGAGGGACAGGCCGTAGCTGACGATCAGCCGGTTCTCGTCCCGCACAGGCATCACGTCCGCCACGGTGCCGATGGCCACCAGATCACCGTAATCCCGGGAAATGCGGCGCACGCAGTCCAGCATGTCGTCCCCGGGACAGAACACCGCCTCCAGGGCGCACAGGGTCTTGAACACGACTCCCACGCCGGCCAGCTCCTTGAAGGGATAGGGGCAGTCCGGACGGCGGGGATTCACCACGGCCTCGCAGTCCGGCAGATCCCCGTGGCACTCGTGATGGTCCGTGACAATGAAGTCGATCCCCAGCTCACGGGCCGTTTCCGCCTCGGCGGACGCGGTGATGCCCGTATCCACGGTGATGATCAGGCGGCACCCCTCCCCGGCCAGCTTCCGGATGGCGGATTCCGACACGCCGTAGCCCTCTCCGGACCGGCAGGGGATATAGTAGCCCACGTCCGCGCCCCGGGAGGCCAGATACAGATAGAGGCAGGTGACGGAGGTGACCCCGTCCACGTCGTAGTCGCCATAGATCACGATCCTGTCGCCGGATTCCACCGCCTCGCGGATCCGGGACGCGGCCCTGTCCATGTCCTTCATCAAAAAGGGATCGTGCAGCTGCTCCTCCTCCTTCCGGAGAAACCGCGCGCCCTCCTCCGGCGTCGTTCAGCCCCGGTTTTTCAGAAGCTGCGCCGTAGGAAGCCGGATGCCGAGCTCACGGGCGATGGCGGATACCTCCGGGTCCTTCGCCATGGCGCCGGCTGTTGTCATGATGTTCCACTGATTCCTGTACTGCATTATTCCGTTCGCTCTTTTCTCTATATAAAAAATTGAAAAATCAGGCGTATCATGCTGTTCATTCGACTCCGTCCGAATCGTCGGTCCCGTCCGCGCCGGCCAATGCGACGATCCGGATCCGGGGCGCTTTTCCCGCCAGCTTCCGGTCGTAGAGGCCGATGGCGAGGAACGCAAGGACAAATCCCGCGGCGGCACAGGCCACTCCCGCTCCTTCCGAGCCGAAGAGCCGGGTTCCGAGGAAGAAGAAAAGGGCGCAGACCGCCAGAGGCACCAGGAATACCAGGGCGGCCGATCCCAGAACGACCTTCTCCTCGGACTCCACCTCCACCAGATCGCCGGTCTTCGCGCCGATCAGGTTCACCGCGCGGGCGGTCATGGGCCGGCTGTCCCCCACGATGCCCGTGATGGCGCAGTGCCCGCCGCATCCGCCGCGCTTTTCGCATCCGTCGCACATGGTGGAGCGTCTGACCTCCACCGTCGCATAGGATCCGTTCACCGCCGTGACCTTCGCTCTCTGTCTCATAGGACCTCCGGTTTATTCAGCCCGGCTTTGGCCGGTTGGTTGATGTTTACGCTTCCGGGGACGGACCGTGAGCCGCCATCAGCTTCAGGGCACACCGAACGCCGTCCACCGCCGCGGACACGATCCCGCCCGCGTATCCGGCTCCCTCGCCGCAGGGATAGATCCCGTCGTGTCCGAGGGCGCATCCGTCCTCGCCGCGCAGGATCCGCACGGGGGAGGAGGTCCGGGTCTCGATGCCGGTGAGAGGAACCGCGGGATCGTCGTAGCCCTTCAGCTTCCGGCCGAAATCCGCCAGACCCTCCCGCAGCAGCTCCGTCACAAAGGGAGGAAGAAGGTCCGCGAAATCCGCGGGGGTCACGACGCCTCCCCGGTATGTGGGGACGATCTTCGAATACTCGGTCCCGCGCTTCCCTGCCAGCAGATCGCCGACAGTCTGGTACGGAGCAGCGTAGGTCCTGCCCCCCGCCTCGAAGGCCCGCCGCTCCAGTTCTCTCTGGAAGGCTATGGCCTCAAGGGGCGAGCCGCCGAAATCGGAGGGATGGACGGACACGCAGACCGCCGCGTTGGCGTTGACGCCGTCCCGGGCGCGCTCGCTCATGCCGTTGGTCACCACGCCGCCCTCCTCGCTGGCCGAGGGAACCACCACGCCGCCGGGACACATGCAGAAGGTGTAGCACCCCCGCTCTCCCCGCCGGTACGACAGCTGATATTCCCCTCTGCCCAAGGACGGATCCCCGGCGTGCTCATGGAACAGGGCCTCGTCGATGTCCCGCTGGAGATGCTCGGCCCGGACTCCCACGGAGAAGGGCTTGGCCTCCACCGAAAACCCGGACGCGATCAGCTCGCCCACGGTATCCCGCGCGCTGTGGCCCGTCGCCAGGATCAGCGCGTCGAAGGGGACGTCTCCGTCCGGGGTGGTCAGCACCCCGTCCCGGATCCCGCGCGCGGCGGAATGATAGCGGATCTCGCCTCCCAGGGAACGGATCCTAGCGTCGACGTTCTTCACCACCTGCCGGAGCACGTCCGTTCCGATGTGGGGCTTCGATTTATAGAGAATGTCATCCGGCGCGCCCAGGGAATGGAGCGACTCCATGACCCAGGCGGTCAGGGGATCGCTGATGCGGGTGGTGAGCTTGCCGTCCGAAAAGGTGCCCGCTCCTCCCGCGCCGAACTGGATGTTGCATTCCGGATCCAGAACGCCGTCCCGGACGAACCGCTCCACCGCCGCCGCGCGCTCCTCCACGGATCCTCCCCGCTCAAAGATCAGGGGGCGGTATCCCTCGGAGGCCAGCACCAGTCCCGCGAACATCCCGGCCGGTCCGAAGCCGACGATCACGGGACGGTATTCCAGAGGACGATCCCCCTTTACGGGCGTGAGGACGGGATCGGAGTGAAGACGGATCTCCCCGCCCCTAGCTCCCGACGCCTCAATCCGCGCCGCTGCCCGGCCTCCCGCAGTCACCTCGCCGCAGACCGTATAGACGAAGGAAATCTCTCCCCGCCGTGCGTCCACGGATTTCCGGGCGATTTTCAGGTTTTCGGCACGGACTCCCGTCTCCCTGCGGATCTTCTCCGCGGCCTTCTCCACGGCGCGGCGGTCGGCCTCCTCCCCGGTCATGCCGACGGTATGGAGGACCCGGACGCCGCCCGTTTCCAGCTTGTATCGTTTCATGGTCATTCTTCCGTAAAGGTCACGGTAATGTCGTAGTATCCCAGAGGCAGGACGTCGTTCCGGTAGGGAGAATCCACCCGGACCTCCGCCCGGACCTGGGAGGTGGAGCCGATGTTGGAACTGTTGTAGGGGCTCATGTCCAGCACCAGGCTCACGTCCTCAGGCGTCAGCTTCGACAGAATGTCCTCCGGACCCAGGAAGATGACGCTGACCGGATCCTTGTCCCAGTCGTAGTGGACGTCATCCCGCCCCCCGGTGTCCTGAATGTTGTAGCCGGAGACGGTGATCCTTCTGGTCTTGAGATCCGGATCCAGGGCCACGGATACCGACGCCTGGGCCGCGGACAGGGTGACGCCCTCCGGAGCCTTCAGCGCGGCGGTTTTCTCCACCGCAAGGTCGATGACCTCCGTCCGCTCGTCGATGACGATGGGCTCCACCAGTCCGCCCCGGTCGATGACGTCGGGGTCTCCGGTGGCTGTGACCGTCGCAGGCTCCACGGAAACGGAGGCGTTCTCCCCGTTCAGGAATCCCCAGCGGAAGTTCACCGGGACCTCCGTCTCCACGGATTTCAGGATCGGCACCGTCACGCTGACGTAGGACGGCTCGCATTCCAGATAGGGCTTGTCGATTTCATCCCCGCGGGAATTCAGCAGAAGGACGTTCTCGGTCATGACCGTGGTTTTCTGCACGCCGCTCATATCCAGTCTGACGCAGACGGCCTTGACGGAGTTGACGTAGGAGCGGGGACCCGTGACCGCGATCTTGTCCGCGGACATCAGGAGCGGCCCCACGAAGCATCCCTCCGGAAGACTGGTGTTCTCGCGCTGTTCGGTCAGATCCATGTACACCGTCACGCTCTCGTCCACGTAGACCGACAGGTAGTCCGGCGATACGGAGGAAATCTTGCAGTTCTCCAGGGCGTCCACCACAATGCTGCAGGGCTGGCGGCCCGCCTCGGTGATGCCGGACAGGTCGGCCGTCGCCACGATGTCCTCGTCCTTGAGGCGGGAGACCACGCTCCGGCGGCCCATGACCGTCACGTCCACCACGGAGCCTCCTCCGCTGTACACGGCCAGTCTTTTCTGCTGGAGCTCCTCCCGGCCGGTCAGCTCCACGGTGACATGGAACGTCTGCTTGTATTCGGGTGATTCCACAGCCATGACGTAGAGCCAGAGGCAGAAGGCGGCCAGCAGGCACAACAGCCACGTCACAAGACTGCTGAAGCGGAATTTCGGAAGCAGGGACTGTGTTTGTCTGTTCTGATTCATTCCTCAGTCTCCTTCCGTCCGATCCGTATCCCGGCGGCTCTTCTTCTCGTGCGCCGTCCGCTCCCGGACCAGGCCCGGGATGGGAAACCGTTTCCGCGTCCCGTCGTTCAGAAGCTCGGCGGTCAGGAATTCTCCCAGCGCCTCCGGCGTGTAGTCCCGTCTGAGGGTGCCCTCCACGGCGGTGGAAATGGTGCCGGTCTCCTCGGACACGATCACCACCACGGCGTCGCTGTTTTCGCTCATGCCCAGTCCCGCCCGGTGCCGGGTGCCCAGATCCTTGCTGATGTCGGGGTTGGAGGACAGGGGCAGGAGACATCCCGCGGCGTTGATGCGGCCGTCCCGGATGATCATGGCGCCGTCGTGCATGGGGGCTTTATTGAAAAAGATGTTTTTGATGAGAAACGCGGCGGGGTAGGCGTCGATCACCGTGCCGGTCAGAATGAGATCCCCCAGCTTGGTGGTCCGCTCGAAGACGATGAGCGCGCCGGTTTTCGACTCCGACAGGTCTCCCACGGCCTGCGTCACCTGACCGATCATGGCGTGGACGGCGTCCAGATCCCTCGATTCGCCAAGGGAGCGGAATCCCTTGATGGGCGTCGCGCCGACCTTCTCCAGTACGGAGCGGATCTCTGGCTGGAACAGGATCACAAGCGTGGTGAAGCCCACCTGGATGATGTTCTTGAAGAGGTACTGGAGCATGTACATATCCAGTATGTTGGCCAGAATATTCGCGGCGATCAGCAGCAGAACGCCCATGGCCAGCTTCCCGGCTCTCCTTTCCCGGACAAACCGGAACAGATAGTACAGCAGCACGGTCACGCACAGAATGTCGACCGCGTCCAGAAAACCGAAGCCCTGAATGATGCTTCGGAGGGACCCGATCTGCTCCGGCAGCGCGAGGAGTACGGGATGCAAGAGAACACCTCCCCTATGATACGATCACAATATTATATCATACCCCGGGCTGTTTTTCAAACCTTTTTCATGAATTTCTGCGCACAGGGGCGTTTTTTTGACGGAGCCGATGCTTCCGGCAGGCCGTCCGGCAAAGTCCCACAAAAGAATGATGAATGGCGGAAGTATATTTATGCATCTCTGCTCA
>CACYWX010000174.1 GCA_902778205.1 uncultured Ruminococcus sp.
GTGCATCCCAAATCCCCGCGCGGGCTGGCGGCGTCAGCTGAAACATGCGTGGAACAAGTTCCACGGTTTTCTCGGGAGCCTCGAAAACAGCGATCGAAACGCGCATTGGGCAGGGTGACTAAACTTGATGTTCTGCTGACCGATTTTCAGTCAAACCATGATTTCGCGTGGTTGGTCACCCAGTTTGGCCTTTACTTCATCGCGGCCCACGACAATGCGCGACTGAATCTCTTTGACCTCCGACTGCACAGACACAGACCGCGCGAGGTTTGGGATGAACGATCAGGCTTGTATATAGGACCGTGAGGACAGGTTATGCTCCTCGGCCCAGGGGGACCCTCCGGGGAGGGGTACCTGCGGCCTGAGCCGGTATCCCTCCCCGGAGCCCGACCCGCGCAGGGTCATTCAATCGGAAACGCGGAGCGTTTCCTTCCTTACTTCGTGAAGTTCAGGATGAACTTCAACCTCCTCCGCCGTACCGCAGGAATGCGGTCCGCGGCTGATACTGTCTGGATTGAAATGAAGTGTTGGGACTAAGGGATATTCCCATAAATATTCCTTTACGTCAGCCACGTAAAACAGCGGAGCGCTCCCACTGCCGGGAATGCTCCGCCGTTTTTGTCTTTCCGCTGTTTTCCGTCTTATTTGTTCCCACCGAGCAGGCCGCCCAGGGTGTTCCTGATGGCGTCCGCGATGCCGGAGGAGGAGGCGTCGCCGTTCGCGTTCACCTTCGCCTTGACGGACTCGATGATCAGCTTCACCTGCTCGTCGGGGAGATCCACGCCCAGAAGTCCCTCCACGGTCTTGACGGGATCCTTCTCGAACTTCGCCTTCATGGCCTCGTCGTCGGTGACCTTCTTCACCAGCTCTTCGATTTTCGCTTTGATGTCCATGGTCGTATCCTTTCTGTTTTGAAGTGGATTTGTGTTCGTGTCGTCAGTCCCGGTGGCCGTTGTCCGCCGCCTGATTCATCAGCTCCCGCATCCCCTCCAGCTTGGAGGAGCGTTCGATTTCGGCCCGGTCGGAGAGGATGGTGCGGACCTCCTTGGGATGCTTGATCCGCTTGATGTCCATCTCGGGCGTGGACTGGTCGGAGGTGCAGAGGTGGATGGTCCCCAGTCCGAACAGCCTCTCGCGGAAGCTCTGGCGCAGGGTCACGTCCAGGATCCGGTACAGGCGGATCTCCTCCTCCCGGACGGTGAAGACGCCGCTCCGGATGAACAGGCAGGTATCGGTGAGCGTATAGGTGGTAAAGGTCCAGGGCAGACCGAAGAGGGCCCGCTTTTTTCCTGTCCAGAGAGGGGTTTCGGCCATGTTGCGTCTCCTTTCCGTGGTTCGTCATCAACCCGCTGTTTACTTTGTGCGGATATACTTCCGGATAAAGGCTTCGGCCCGGTCCGCGAAGGAGGAGAGCGTCTCCGCGCTTTCTTCCCCGAGGAAGTACCGGCGCATGATCTCCCCGTCCACCGCCGCCGCCCGGTCGTGGATCGGGAAGTAGTTCTCCATGAGGAACGAGGCGTACTTCTGGAGGCGGAACTCGCCCACCAGACGGTATTCCTTCGAGATGGAGTCCACCGCCACGGAGTACCGGTCCTTTATGGATTCCACGATGTCGCTCCGCTCGTTCCGATGGGCAAAGACGATGGTGGAGCAGATGTCGGCGTTGCGGTTGTGCTCCGTGGAGCCGTGGGTATCCGTGGAGCCCACGATGGGATGCACGCGGCCCTTGCGGTATTCGTCGTAGTACACCGCGGTCTGGAAGCCGTTCTGTTCGTAGTAGTTCTCACCGCCCAGCACCTCGAAGGCGTCGAAGGGATGCTTTTCCAGCATGTAACGGTTCAGAGGCTCCGGCACGTGCCACATGTCGGCGATCCAGTAGGGATGCGCGTACACGCCGAGGCCGCCGCCCTCCCGGATTTTTCTGAGGGCCCAGACGCAGACGGAGAACCACCGCAGGTTCACGTCCGCCGGGCAGTCCGGATATTCGGCCTCGATGGCCCGCAATTCCTCCTCGTACCGCTCCTCGGTCATGATGTCCGGAGGAGTGACGTCCGCGTTCAGCCGTCTCCTGTCCAGGGCTCCGTCCGTTTCGGTGAAGTTGGGGGACCAGGGGAAGAGGCCGTTGACGGAGAAGGTTCCGCCCGCGTTGACGATGTGGACGTCGGTGCCCCGGAGATGGACCTCCTCGCCGGGCAGGATGTTCAGGGGGCACTTGGCGCCGGCGTAATCGGCGATGGCCTCCAGGGAGGGATAGTACCGGTGGTGGTCGGTGATGACGCAGAAGTCGTAGCCCCGCATCCGGTAGTTGGCGCAGACGATGCCGGGATCCTCCCGCCCGTCGGAGCGGCAGGTGTGCATGTGCAGGTCTCCCTTCAGCGGGATCCGGTCCGCCAGATCGTCTCCCGCGGCAAAGACGGACAGCTGTGCGATGCGCCGGTCACCCGTCCATATCCGGATGAAGTGCTCGCATTCCGCCTCCGCCGTGAAGGTGAAGCGGAGCGATCCGTCCTCGCACAGCGGCGTGTCGAAGGGAACGCTGTTCCAGGAGGAGAAGTCGTGGCGCGGAGAGCCGGAGTCCAGCCGGTGGATGCTCACCCGCACGTCCGCCGGGAACGCTGCGTGGGCGCCGAGGGGCCGGACGGTGATCTCCGTGGGCACACCGACGGGGAACACCAGCGGGAATACGTCATAATCATAAAGCGTCTGTTTCATGGAAGCTGCCTCTTTCCGTCTCGGATTGCGCCCTGCTCCGCCGTCCCGGAGAACGCGCCGGAGTCGGGGCCTGTCGGGTCCATTATAGCAAATCCGCCGCCGGAATGCAAGGCTTTTTCCTCCGTTGGAGCGTCCATCGGGGAATCGTCATTCGTTCCGGAGCGCTTCCACGGGATCCTTCCTGGCTGCCATGCCGGAGGGGATCAGACCGGCCAGCATGGTCAGCAGCATGGAGATCACCACCAGAGCCGCTCCTCCCGCCGCCGGAAGCCGCGCCAGACCGCCGATGTCCGTCAGGTGCCTGATGATGATGTTGGCGGGGATGCAGAGCAGCAGGGTCACAAGGATGCCCAGAGCTCCGGCGCAGAAGCCCACGATCAGGGTCTCGGCGTTGAACACCCGGGAGATGTCCCGCCTGGAGGCTCCCACCGCCCGGAGAATGCCGATCTCCTTGGTCCGCTCCAGCACGGAGATATAGGTGATGATGCCGATCATGATGGAGGACACCACCAGGGAGATGGACACGAAGGCGATGAGCACGTAGGAGATCACGTTGATGATGGTGGAGACCGAGGACATCATGAGGGCCACGTAATCCGTGTAGTTGATGACGTCCTCCTCCTTCCCCTCGGCATTCCGGTCCCGGTTGTAGTCCCGGATCATGCCGGCAATGGCGTCCTTGTCGGCGAAGGTGCCGCTGTAAATGCGGATATAGTCCGGATGCCGCCGGTCCACCGCCCCGAGCTCCTTCATCACGTCCTCATAGGTCCGATCGGACACCACCGGGGGGAGATATTCGCCGAACACCTTCGCTACGGTCCCGTCGTCCATCTGCTCCAGAGCCGTATCCAGCGCCGCCGCCAGATCGTCCTGGGTCATGGCGCTCAGGGTGACGGAGGCGTCCGCGGCGTACCTCGCCTTCACCTGAGCCGTCACCATCTGTTCCGCCAGAGCCGTCAGGTCCTCCTCCGACATGCCGTCCAGATAGGCGTTCACCGTGGCCTCGTCCATGCCGCTCTCCTGCATCAGGGTTTCGGTGAGCATGGGACGCAGGGCCTCCGCCGGCATGGAGGAGAGCTGAGCCGCCGCCATTTCCGCCGCGTCCTCGTCCGACATGGCGGTCATGGAGTTGGTGTAGGCCGCCGCCTTGTCCGCCGTGTTCAGCTCCGACATGGCCGACCGGATCGCCTCCGCCTTTTCGCCGTCCGTCAGGGTGTCCTCGTTGAATTCGTCCGTGGCGAAGGGCAGTCCCAGCAGCACGTCGTTGTCCGGATCCGCCGCCTGAGCCCTGGCAACGGGGGAGGCGTCGGTTTTGTCCATGATGTGCCGGGTCAGGGAGGGGAGATAGCCCACGGCGCCGTTCAGGGAGGTGGCGACAGCCTCCTGATCGGGCCGGATGATGCCCACGATGGTGAGCCGCTCGCTGTTCTCCAGCGCAAGCTTCATGAAGGACTCGTTGTCCGCCATGGAGGTCCAGCCCTCCTCTCCCTCCTGCCACAGCTCGAAGGGCAGGATCAGGGCGAATTCCGTCCCGATCAGGTCGTCGGGGGTGTAGGTCTCGCTTTTGATCTCGATCTCCTCCCCGTTGAAGACGGCCTTCATGATCTCCCGGAATTCCGCGGAGTCCTTGATGCCCAGGGAGTAGAGAAAAATGTCGTTGATGCTGTTGTGCTCGTCCACGGTCAGCACCAGCTCGTTCCAGTTCTCCGGCCACTTTCCGGCCACCAGCTCGTACTGCTCCGCCATGAGCTCCGGATCGTCGATCATCTCCTCCCAGACGTTCAGGGAGTAGAAGCCTCCGCCCATGCCGGTCCGGTTTCCGCTCTGCCCGCCCCTCATGCCGGAAAAGAGGGAGGAGGGGTTGATCTGAACCGGCAGGCCGTCCTCGTCCTTCTCCGTGACGGAGTACAGGGTCAGGGGCGCGCCGTAACCGTAGGACACCGCCGTGGCGGATCCGTCGAAATCGCCGCCCCGCTCGTCAATGAAATCCATGAAGCGGGACAGGTTGTTGGTCTGGACCTCCAGGGTGGACATGGTCTCCATCAGGTCCAGGGTCACGGTGTTGGAGCGGATCAGGCCGTCGTCCTCCCAGTCGCCGTCTCCCTCCGCGCTCTCCCGGGCCTGGGTCATGGCGGTCAGGAGGGAGCTCATGTCCACGGTCTCCGCGTCGATGCGGATGGGGTAGGCCGACAGGGTGTCCTCCTGAACCTTGTCGATGTACCGGTTGATGCCGTTGGACAGGGACAGGATCAGGGCGATGCCGATGATGCCGATGGAGCCGCCGAAGGCCGTCAGGAAGGTGCGGGCCTTCTTGGTCATGAGGTTGTTCAGGGACAGGGACAAGGCGGTGAGGAAGGACATGGAGGTGCGCTTCTTCTTTCCCCGGACCTTTTCCTCGTTCCTCCTCTCCTCCCCGGCATCATCCGGCAGGACGGCCTCTTCTCCGAAGGTCTCCCCGTTTTCCTCCTCCGGGGAATAGGGATCCGTGTCGGAGAGCACCCGTCCGTCCAGCAGGCGGATGATGCGGGTGGAGTACCGCTCGGCCAGGTCCGGATTGTGGGTCACCATGATGATGAGCTTGCGCTCCGCCACCTTCCGGAGGATCTCCATGACCTGCACGGAGGTCTCGGAATCCAGGGCTCCGGTGGGCTCGTCCGCCAGAAGGATGTCCGGATCGTTCACCAGTGCCCGGGCGATGGCCACCCGCTGCATCTGCCCGCCGGACATCTGGGAGGGCTTCTTTTTCAGCTGATCGCCCAGTCCCACCGCCTCCAGAGCCTCCTTCGCCCGCTGTCTGCGCTCGGCCTTCGACACGCCGGACAGGGTCAGGGCCAGCTCCACGTTGGCGAGGACGCTCTGATGGGGGATCAGGTTGTAGGACTGAAACACGAATCCGATGGAGTGGTTCCGGTAGGCGTCCCAGTCCCGGTCGGAAAACTGCGCCGTGGGCACGTGGCGGATCCGCAGCTCGCCGGAGGTGTAACGGTCAAGGCCGCCGATGATGTTGAGCAGAGTCGTCTTTCCGCAGCCGGAGGGACCGAGGATGGAGACGAACTCGTTTTTCCGGAAGGACAGGGACACCTCGGACAGGGCGGTCACGTCCCCGGAGGGATAGATTTTGGTGATGCGGTCAAGCTGAAGCAAGGGAATACCTCAAAACAAAACGATTTGGTACAGTATAGCGCAAACCCGTCCGCCATTGCAGGGGGATAATGTTAAAAATTCCTTGTATAAAATGTAACGATGCGCGGCACGCCCCGACGGGATCCGCCATGAAGCCCTGCGATCCCCCTACCATGAACAAAACGCACAAAAACAGGCTCTGCGTTCCGCTCCATTGCTCCGTTTTGATTCTTGACAGCTCCGCCGGGGCCGATGTATAATAATCACGCAAAACCGGTATAAATAACCGATCCCATCCGAGGAGACACACATGGAAAAGCGCGAACAGCTGTATGAGGGCAAGGCCAAGAAGGTCTACGCCACCGACGATCCGGAGCTGTATATCGTATCCTACAAGGACGACGCCACCGCCTTCAACGGGCTCAAGAAGGGCACCATCGCCGGCAAGGGCGTCATCAACAACCGCATGAGCAACGCCCTCATGAAGCGCCTGGAAAAGGCCGGCATCCCCACCCATTTCGTGGAAGAGCTGAACGAGCGGGACACCCTGGTGAAGAAGGTGAAGATCGTCCCCCTGGAGGTCATCGTCCGCAATTACTCCGCCGGGTCCTTCGCCAAGCGGTACGGCGTGGAGGAGGGCATCCGCTTCGACGCTCCCACCGTGGAGTTCTCCTATAAAAACGACGCCCTGGGCGACCCGCTTCTGGCGGAGGACCACGCCCTGGCCCTGAAGCTGACGACGCCGGAGGAGCTGGCGCTGATCAGGAAATACGCCCTGGCCATAGACAAGCTGCTCTCCGCCTTCTGGAAGGAGTGCGGCGTCACGCTGGCGGACTTCAAGCTGGAGTTCGGCAAGACCTCCGACGGCACCCTGATCCTGGCCGACGAAATCAGCCCGGACACCTGCCGCCTCTGGGACGCGGAGA
>CACYWX010000175.1 GCA_902778205.1 uncultured Ruminococcus sp.
GCAGACCATCGCCGATTATCTGGGCCGAAGCCGCGGGATCCGGGCCGATCCCGAGAACACCGTGGTGGGCTCCGGCGCGGAATACCCCTATACCCTGATCCCCATGATCCTGGGCCGGGGCCGCGTGTTTGCCGTGGAGAGTCCCTCCTACGGGAAGATCCTGTCCATCTACCGGGCCTCGGGCCTGACCTGCCGGGAGCTGAGACTGGGTCCCAACGGCATCGACAGCGGGGAGCTGGACGGGACCGACGCCGCCGTACTCCACATCACGCCCTACCGGAGCTATCCCAGCATGGTCACGGCCACGGCGGCGAAACGGCACGAATACATCCGCTGGGCCGCCGGACGGGAGGGACTTCTGATCGAGGACGACGTGGAATCGGAATTCGCTCCCGCCCTGAGCCGCGCCGAAACCCTGTATTCCCTGGATCCCGGCCGGGTGATCTACCTCAATTCCTTCTCCAAGACCCTGTTTCCCTCCCTCCGCGCCGGATATATGATCCTGCCGGACTCCCTGACGGAGGCGTACCGGAACAGCGCGGGGAGGCTGTCCTGCACCGTGCCGGTTTTGGAGCAGTGTGTGCTGACCGAGCTGATCTCCCGGGGGGATTTCGAGCGGCACCTGAACCGCATGAGGCGGCGTCTCCGGAAGGGCGTCCGGTAAAACGGCACGGACGGCTGTCTTTGTCGATTCCCGCTTGCATTTTGTCCCATGATCTGCTATGATATAGAAAAATCCGCAGAGACGGGAGATTTTCATGCTTTCATTCGCCAGCGACTATATCGAGGGAGCCCATCCGAAGATCCTGGAGCGGCTCGCCGAAACCAATTTCGAGATCCAGCCGGGCTACGGAGACGACGCCTATTGCGTATCCGCCCGGGAGAAGCTGAGGGAAGCCTGCCGGTGCCCGGACGCGGAGGTGTATTTCCTCTCCGGCGGCACCCAGACCAACCGCACCGTGATTTCCGCGTATCTGGCGGATGTGGAGGGCGTGGTCTCCCCTGTCACCGGCCACGTCAACGGACACGAGGGCGGCGCCATCGAGAGCTCCGGCCACAAGGTTCTGACTCTTCCCATGGAGGACGGGACGCTGGATCCCGCCGTACTGCGGACCTATCTGTGCGATTTTTACGCCGACGCGGAGGGAGCGGTCCACATGGTCCAGCCCGGCATGGTGTACGTGACCCATCCCACGGAGTACGGCACCCTCTACACCCTCGCTCAGCTGGAGGAGATCCGCTCCGTCTGCGACGAATACGGCCTGCCGCTGTTTCTGGACGGCGCGAGGCTGGGCTACGGACTGGCGTCTCCCGGGACCGATCTGACCCTGCCCGACATCGCCCGGCTGACGGACGTGTTCTATGTGGGCGGCACCAAGGTGGGCGCGCTTCTGGGGGAGGCCGTGGTCTTTCCGCACAGAGCCCCGAAGCATTTCTTCACCCACATGAAGCAGAACGGAGCGGTGCTGGCCAAGGGGCGGGTCCTGGGGATCCAGTTCGACGCCCTGTTCACGGACGGCCTGTATCTGACAATCGCCCGTCACGCGGTAGAGCAGGCGGAGGTGATCCGGAAGACGCTCCTGGAAGCGGGATACCGCCTCCACATCGACTCCCCCACCAATCAGGTCTTCGTGGTCCTGAACGGGGAGCAGATGAGGCGGCTCGGGGAGCGGGTGGTCTTCACCTTTTGGGAGAAACTGGATGAGGACCGGTTCGTGATCCGGCTCTGCACCAGCTGGGCCACACGTCCGGAGGCTGTGGAGGAGCTCTGCGGCATCCTCCGGGAGCTGGCGGTATGAAGGATTTCACAGTGAGAACCCGGGCGGATCTGACGGAGGCCGTAAACACGATCGGCATCCTGCCTCTGTTCCGGAACCGGATCCCGGGCTTTTCCGTGGAGGAGCATGCCGCGCCTTCCGCCTGGTTCGGATCGGAGGAGGGCGTCTGGGAGTGGAAGGGACCCGTGATCCGGGAGAGCGGATGCGCCTACGGGAAGTTCTTCGGGAATAAGGCGGCCTTCGTGTCGGCGGAGTGGTTCCCGGATCTGGCCAATCTGCGGCGGGACGGCTATGATTTCGACGCGCGGTACGACGACGGACTGGCTTCCGCGGGGGATCTGTTCCTCTACAATCTGGTGAACGACAGCGCACCCGTGCTCACCGGGACCCTGAAGGAGACCGGCGGCTATAAAAAAAGCGCGTCCGGGGACGGAAAGAAGGGCTTTGAGACCCGTCTGACCCGGCTGGAGCATCAGTGCTACGTGATCATCCGGGATTTCGTCTACCTCCGGGACAAAACGGGGAAGCCCTACGGCTGGGGCGTCGCGGAATACACCACCCCGGAGCGGGAATTCGGATCGGCCTTCACGGACCGCGTGTACAGGCGGATGCCAGAGGAATCGTATGCGAGGCTGAAGGAGAGGCTGTCCATCCTCCTTCCGGACGCGCCGGAGCGGGAGCTGGAGCGGTTTCTTCTGGGAAAGGAGCGCCGGAATGCTTGAGAATAAAACCGCGATCATCACGGGCGGATGCCATGGGATCGGCCTGGCGGCGGCGGAGGCCTTCCGTCGGGAGGGAGCGCGGGCCGTGGTGATCGATACGGATCCCCGGGCAGATTTCGTCGGGGACGTGGGAGAGAGGGAGACTCTTGAAGCCTTTGCCGCCTGGTTCGGGGAGCGGTATGGCCGGGTGGATTTCCTCGTCAACAACGCGCCGCCCCTCATGCGCGGGATCAACAGCTGTACCTATGAGGAGTTCGAGCGGGCGCTGAGGGTGGGCGTCACGGCTCCCTTCTATCTGACGAAGCTGCTTTTGCCGCTGTTCGCCGACGGAGGCTCGGTGGTCAACATCTCCTCCTCACGGGACCGGCAGAGCCAGCCGCAGACCGAAAGCTACACCGCCGCCAAGGGAGGGATCACCGCCCTGACCCACGCCATGGCCGTGTCCCTGGGTCCCCGGATCCGGGTCAATTCGATCTCGCCGGGATGGATCGACACGGAGTACCGGACCTACGAGGGACCGGATGCGATCCAGCAGCCGGCGGGCAGAGTGGGAAATCCGGATGACATCGCCGCCCTCATTCTCTTCCTCTGCTCCGATAAAGCCGGATTCATCACCGGGGAGAACATCTGCGCGGACGGCGGCATGACCAGACTGATGATCTACCACGCCGACAACGGCTGGACGCTGAACGACTGAAGGGAGGAGAGCTTCATGGAAGAGAGAGAATTTGTCGTGATGCGGGACGGAAAGCGGATCTATACCACCCTCCGGACGGAAAAGGGGGAGGGGAAGCGGCCCGTCCTCATCCTGTCCCACGGCTTCGGCGGAGACGGCCGGGGCGAGGAGGGCTTCGCGCGGTACTTTGCCGAACGGGGCTTCATCACCTGCGCTCCGGATTTCGCCGGGGGAGGCAGAGGAAGCCGGAGCGACGGGGAGACCTGGGAGATGTCCCCTCTGACAGAGGTCCGGGATCTTTTTGCCGTAATGGATGCCGTCCGGACGCTGGAGGAGGCAGACGATGATAGAGTCTTCCTCTTCGGCGAGAGCCAGGGCGGTCTGGTGTCCTCTCTGGCGGCGGCGGAGCGTCCGGAAAGCGTCGCGGGGCTTGTCGCCCTCTTTCCGGCCTACGTGATCCCGGATGACACGAGACGGCGCGTCCCGGATCCGGAGCAGATCCCGGAGCGGATGGACGTGATGGGCCTGACGCTGGGAGCGGTCTATCACCGGGACGCGCTCTCCATCGATCTCTGGGGACTCCTGCCGCGGTATCCGAGGCCGGTCCTCTTGCTCCACGGCACGGAGGACACCCTCGTTCCCATCTCTTATTCCGAACGGGCGGCGGAAATCTTCCCGAATGCGTGCCTGATCCCGGTGGAGGGAGCCGGCCACGGATTCGGAGGCGAGGCCTGGATGCTGGCCGCCCGGGAAACCGAACGCTTCCTCAACGGGATCCTGTCCGGGAAAACCGAATAAGAGCAAAAACAGCGGATTTCACGAGGAGATCCGCTGTTTTTCCATATCGGTATCAAACCGTCGATCCATCCTTCATTTTCCGGTTGGCGTACGCCAGAGCCGCCGCACAGAGAACGATCTGGACCACGGTGGAGCAGGGCGTGGCCAGTCCGATGCGGAACAGGGACACCGGTTCGAGCCCCGCCATGAGGAAGGACACCGGTACCCGGACGCAGAACGCCCCCGCGATTCCCTGGATCATCACGAACCGCGTCATGCCGAGGCCGTTGAAGAACCCGATGAAGCAGAAGAGGAAGCAGGTCAGCAGGCAGTCCACCGCATAAGCCCGCAAATAATCCGCTCCGGCCAGGATCACGGCTCCGTCCTCCGAGAAGATCCCGCACAAAAGATCCCCCCGGAACCAGGTCAGCGCGAACATGGCAACCGCCAGGATGAAGGACACGGACACCGCGTACCGGAGTGCCTTCTTCGCCCTTCCGTATTCGCCGGCTCCGTAGTTCTGCGCAACAAACGCCGCCATGGCCTGCCCGAAGGCAGAGGGGACCAGCATGATGAATCCGCAGACCTTCTCTGCGACCCCGATGGCTGCGGATGCCGTCAGTCCGAGATTGTTCACGATGGCGGTGATGATGAGGAACGAGATCCCCACCAGAAGATCCTGCAGGGCGATGGGCAGTCCCAGAAGGGTGATCCGCCCGGCCACGGCTCCGTCGAACCGGAAGGACTGCCGGGTGACGGTAAAGGGCAGCTTTTTTCTCCGGATGATGAGGAAGGAGAACAGCACGCTCAGCGCCTGGGCGAACACCGTCGCAAGAGCCGCGCCCTTCGTCCCCATGCGGAGTCCGGCCACCAGCGCCAGATCCCCGACGATGTTGATCCCCGAGGCGATCAGCACCGTCAAGAGAGGCGTGCGGGAGTCCCCGATGCCGCGGAAGATGCTTCCGATCAGGTTGTAGGCGATGATGAACACGGACCCGAGCCCGCAGATCCGGATGTAGGCTACGGTTTCGCCGAAGGCCTCCTCCGGCGCGCGCATGATCCGGGCCGCCTGGACCGCCAGCAGAGGGACCGCCGCGGTGAAGACAAGGGCGATGGCGGCAAACAAAAGAATGCCCGTGCCGATGATCCGCCCGCTTTCCTCACCCCGTCCCTGGCCGATCTTCTGACCCAGCAGGATGGTGGCGCCCATGGAGAAGCTGGCCACCAGATTGGTCAGGGTAAACATGATCTGGGATCCCGTGGCTACCGCGGACACGTGGACCGAATCTGCGAATTTCCCCACGATCAGAAGGTCCACCGCTCCGTACAGGGACTGGACGAACATGGAGAAGAACACGGGGATCATGAAGAGCAGCAGGGGAGAGAGAATCTTTCCCTTAGTAAAGTCGGTTTCTCTGTTCATGGCTCCGCCCTCCCGTCCGCCTCGAAGCCCAGAGCCTCCAGCGCGCGGCGCAGCGTATCCTCCGGGTCAGGCGCGGATTCCACGGTGACGTCTGCCGCGGACAGGTAAAATTCCCGGCGTGCCTCCCACAGCTCCTCCGGCGTATGGGTCTGCGACAGGGGACGCCCTCCTCTTGCCAGCTCGGAAAGAGGCCGCATCAGCAGGAGCGTCGTGCCGTTCTCCCGGAAGAGACGCCGGTTTTCCGCCCGGATGACCGCCCCGCCTCCCGTCGCCAGAACAATACCGGACTGCTTCGTCAGCTCCCGCAGGGCCTCCGTTTCAAGGTCCCGGAACCGCGCCTCCCCGTCCTCCCGGAAGATGTCCGGAATGGATTTCCCGGCGGAGCGCACGATTTCCGCGTCAAGATCGGCGAACCGTCTTCCCAGTCGGGCGGCGAGCTTTTTTCCAAGGGTACTCTTACCGCATCCGGGCATGCCGATGAGGACGATGTTTCTCTTTGACCGCTGAAGCGCCCGGATGACCTCCTCGACCCGCTCCGCCGGGATGCTTTCCCCGGTGAACAGCTCGGAGGCCCGGACCGCTTGCGCCACCAGCATGGGAAGTCCGGAGGTGCAGGGGATCCCGCGCTCCTCGGCGTCGAGGATCAGGGCCGTCCGCTCCGGGTTGTAGATCATGTCCACCACCGCGGAAAGCCCGGGGAAGCAGTCCAGCGACACGGGACTCTCCCCGTTTTTCGGGAACATGCCCACGGGGGTGGTGTTGATGAGCACATCCGCGTCCCGATGACGTTCCAGATTGGTGTAATTGTCCTCCCCGGACCTGGAGATCACCACGATCTGTGCGGCTCCGCGGTCCCCGGAAACGCACCGGGCCGTGACGGACGCGCCGCCGGAGCCGAGGATCACGACCTTCCTTCCCCCGAGCGCGATCCCGGCCCGGTCCAGCATGTACGAAAAGCCCGCGTAGTCCGTGTTGTACCCGTGCAGACAACCGCTCCCGTCCCGCACGACGGTGTTGACGGAGCCGATGCGCCGCGCCTCGTCCGAAATGCTGTCCAGAAACGGCATGACGGTTTTTTTATAGGGGATCGTCACATTGAGGGCGTCGAAGTCCCCGGCGGCGAGAAAGGGCCCGACGGCCTCCTCCTCCATGGGCATGAGCCGGTATTCGTAATCGCCCAGCAGGGCATGGATCTCGGGCGACCAGCTGTGTCCCAGCGGATTGCCGATCAGTCCCGTTCTGAGTTTCTTTGTTTTCATGGCAGTTTACCCGATCATGTCATCAATGGTTTGAAAGGCGTCCCCGAGAATCGTCCTCCGCTCCGGACGGAGTCCGTACGGCGTGAGATCGTCCCCGGGTCCGATCCAGACGG
>CACYWX010000176.1 GCA_902778205.1 uncultured Ruminococcus sp.
TGCAGGGTCTTGTCCGCCACCTTCTTGATCTTCGCGTAGGCGGAGACGTAATTCTCCTGCTCGCCCAGGACGCAGGCCCGCAGCAGGATGGACGATCCGCCGAAATCGAGGATGGTGTTCAGATCGAAGGCCGTATGCTCATAAATCAGATCCAGCATGGCCGCGCTCGCCTCGTCCCGGGATACCTTGCCCTGCAGGGTCACGTCGTACACCGCGGGAGTCAGCAGCTCCTGGGATACGGCGGCCATGGTCTCCATCACGAGCCCGGTCCGGTCCGGATCGGAGCAGTTCATGGGGACGCCGACGCCGGAGGGCAGCCAGGTGTTGCAGGCGGTGTAGTAGTGCGGAATATCCTCCGTGAACTTCGGGGGCGGAAGGATGCCGAAATCGTCCTCCATGTCCCTCAGCGAGATGACCCAGGAAATGGTGCCGTCAAGGAACGCCGCCCGGCCTTCCCGGAAGATGTCCACGTTGATGGGATCCCCGTTCAGGGAGTCGAAGAACAGAGTCCGGTCGCCTAACAGCTTCGCGCATTTGTCTACCAGATTCACGGCCTCCTCGGAGTCCAGCGTCAGGACGTACTCCCCGTTTACTTCCTCCACGGTGTTCAGTCCTCCCGCCATGAAGAGGGAGTTGCCGAAGGTCCCCTCCATGGAGAGGCCCCAGAGGTCGTCCGAATCCATATCGCCGTCACCGTCCGCATCGGAGGAGACGGAAGCGGCCAGCTGGGCAAGGAGGTCGACGGTCCATTTCCCCTCAAGGACGGTGTCGTTGAGGCCCGTGAATCCGTAGTCCTCCTCCAGCCGCTTGTTGTACACCATGACCGTGGGCGTGATGAAGTAGGCCAGGGAAATGGGGCCGGTGGTGAAATACTGCTTCCCGTAGAAGCGCATGTTCCTTGCCATGGATTCGTTCCAGCGGGAGGACTCCAGCTGCAGGTACGGGAGCGCGGTCAGATCGGCCAGGAATCCCCCGGTGGTCAGGGTGTTGATCCCCTCGGACAGGGCGTTGAAAATCAGGTTGTAGGTTTCGTCCCCGGCCTGAATGACGTTCTGCACATCCCGCGCCACCTGGGCTCTGTCGTCCAGAGCGACGCATTCCAGAGAGAGGTTGAGCCTCTCCTCCGTGGCCAGATCCCGGGCTCGGACGGAGTCGTTCATGATGTCCCCGTCCTTTTCCTCCATGTAGAAGTTCTGACGGGACGCGGTGCTCTGGGCGATGATTGTGAAGGTCCCGCCGCCGAAGTCCTTCGTCTCGAGGGTGTCGAGATAGGAGAGTTCGGGTGTGGGCGAGGGCTCGCCGGATGGTGCCTCCGGCGTGTCGGAGGCGGCGGAAACGGGTGCCTCCGTCTCCTCTCCGTCCGTGCCGGTTTCCGAGCATCCGGCGAACAGCAGGCTCATCACAAGGAACAGGGTCACGGCTCTGGATAAACGCTTCATGGTCTGCCTCCTTTTCGATTCATAGCTTTTCGGATGTTCAGCGGACGGAGGGGCGGATCCCTCCCGACGGATCCGCTCTTTCCTTCCGGGCGGCGGTCCTCCGGAAACGGAATGCAAAAGACCCCCGCGAACCTCCGGAACGCGGAAACCGGTCCGGCGGAGGCGCGGGGGAATGTGTTCGGTTTATTCGTACATGGCATAGACCTTTTCCAGCAGCTTGCCCAGGGATTTCTGGCTCTTCTGCAGGGTGGAAGCCAGCGTGTTCTGACCGCTGAAGAGCTGGTTGCGGAACATATACGGCAGAGCCTGCAGGTATTCGCCGAACTGGAAGGAGAATTCGTACACGCGCCCGGCCATGATCAGATCGATCATCTGGGCGGTGACGGCGTCCTCGGAGTACTTGTTCTTCAGCGCCGTGTCGTAGAAGGCCGGATACACGGTTTTCCAGGATTCCGCGTTCAGAGCCTCCATCATGATTCCCACGAAATCGTACCGGTCCTCGGGCAGGGTCACGGGCGCACCGAACACGGAGTGCTGGTCCATGGAGTTCGTGTAGTACCCCTCCTGGGCTTCGTCGTACTTGGGATAGGGCAGGACGCTGTAGGCGTTTTCCATATCTCTGAGAGGTCCGTAGCAGTCCTCAAACATCATCTGCATAATAGCGACGCGGCCGGCGATGAACTCGTCCCGGGCATGGGTCTCGTCGATGAACTTGAACGCGCCCTGGGTGTTGTACACCAGATTGATCACCTTGTCCAGGGCGTTGTAGACCTTCTCGGTTCCCAGAGTGACGTTGATCTTCCCGTCCTCGTAGGTGGTGATGTGCTCGCCCATGGCCGTGACCCACACGTCGGTGCCGTGGAAGTACCAGTACGCATAGCCCAGCACGTCGCCGTCGTCGGATTTGCCGTTGGCGTTCAGGTCCACGTAGATGCTCTCGGCGACGCTCTGGAGCTTGTCCAGGGTCCACTTCCCCTCGAACACCGTGCCGTACAGATCCTCGGCGGTATAGCCGTACTGGGAGGTCAGATCCATGTCGAAGAACATGGCGAAGGTGTACTGCAGAGCCGTGATGGACAGGTCTCCCACGATGCAGTACAGCTTGCCGTTGATGGTGGAGCCCTCGTTGGAGTCCTTGCTCCACCAGGGACGGCTCTGGTCGATGTAGGGGATCGTGTTCCAGTCCAGATAGCTGTGCTGGCCGATGGGCGTATAGGCCTTGTACTCGAAGTGGTCCACGATCTCGCACTCGTCCGCCGCGGCCTTTACATAGTGATTGATCTGATCGTAGGGCACGTCGGTCAGGACCGTGGCGATCTTCGCGTCGAACCGGTCCTCGATGGTCTGGTTCCGGTTGTAGATGGAGTCGTTGGTGATCTCTCCGTTCAATTCGTCCACCCGGAACTGGAATTCCTTGGACGTGGTGGTGAGCACCCGGAATTCCTGCCCGTCGAAGGTCCTGTCCGGAAGATTGTCCGGTACGCTCAGGCGCGCGTCCTCCGGCTCAGCCGGTTCGGTCTCAGCCGCGGGTACCTCGGCCTCCGCGGTCGGAGAGGTGCTCTCCGTGGAATCGGGATCCGATGCGTTGTTGGAGCAGGAAGCCAGCAGGAGAGCCGCCAGCAGTCCCGACACGATACGTCTTGTTTTCATGGTGATTTCCTCCTGAACGGGAATCGGTCTGACTGATTATACCATGAACGCGGATCAATTTCAACAGATCCCGCAAAAACATTCAGAAATTGTCCCCGGGCTGCGTCAGATTCCATCACAGCGGCGGACGGCTGCCGGCGAAATCCCGTCCGGTCCCGTATGGCTCCCCGCCGGATTCCCGCTAAAAAAACAACGCCCCTTCCCCGCCATGGGAAGATCCCGCGGATGGAGGAGGGGGCGTATTTCGTTCTTACGGATCCGGGATTATTCTGCGGTCTGTCTCGCGAACTCGACCCATTCGCCGTCCAGATCGACGTACAGGTTGTCGCCCTCGATGGTGTAGGCCCAGGTCGTGCCGTCGGCCGTCAGCTCCGTGCTGCCCCAGAGGATCTCGACCGTATCCTGGAAGCTCAGGGTGCCGGTGTGGTCCGCGTTGAGGGTCACCCGGTATTCAGCGCCGTCCTCGCCTGCGGAGGCGTACACGCCGGGGAAGTAGGAGTACATGGTCTGCTCGCCGAACTCGAAATAGGTCACGGAGTCGATGAGCTCGGCCAGCGTGTCGCTGACGGTCATATCGGTCTCCTCGTCGCCGGTCAGACAGCTCTCCACGACGAACATCAGCACGCCGCCGTTGTACTCGCCCGCGATGGCGCATTTCGTCAGACCGGCGTCCGTATACGTTCTCCAGTATCCCCACTTATCCGTCGTTCCGGGGAAGAAGCCCTCGGTCCTCAGGATCTGCTCCTGGTCTCCCCAGGCGAAGGTCGTGTCGTACAGTGCTTCCTCAGGCTGCTTTCCCTCGATCCAGCGCACGGTCACCTTGTTCGCTCCGTTCCCTTCTCCCAGGTAAACGAACTCCGCGGCGTGATCGTCCAGCTCGCGGGACTCCACGGTCAGGGCGTTGTAGCGGATCTGAAACCCGTCGGCGCTCATGTAGGTCATCTGCTCCCGGCCGTCTTCCGGCACAGGGGCGGGAAGCTCCAGCGCGGTGCGGACAAATCCGGACCCGGTGACGCGGAATACCGTCTCAGTGTCGCCGCTGTTCCAGCGGTACAGACCGGTGGTCAGATGGCTTGCGGTGACGGTTCCGTTCTCGTCGGTGCGGTAGGTACCGAGGAAGGTGTCCGCGCCGCCGTATGCGTTCACTCTGTACAGCTCGACAGAGGCGTCCGCGACCGGCTCACCGACCTGCGTCACGGTCAGAAGATCCGTCCCGGGGAACGGCTTCAGGGTTCTGACGACGGCGGAGGCCGGCGCCGCGAGCGTACCGCCCAGCATCAGGGCGGCGAGAAGAGCGGAAACAGTTTTTTTCATGATGTTTTTCCTTTCGTGTCTGCACCGAAGATGATGGATTTTTGTGCCCGTTCATTATACCGCACTTTATCTCCCCTGTCAACCGCTTCTCCCTGTGTTAGTCTCCGCAAACGGAATCCCCGCCTGCCGCGCTCACCCCGGGCGGTTCTGCAGGATCTCCCGGAGCATTTCATCCGCCCGGACCTCCTTCCGGATCAGCCCCACGGGCACGTCTCCGGGGAGGATTCCCTGCCGGACACAGACCGCCGCCGCGACGCCCGCCGCCTCTCCCAGCTCCAGCATGGTGCGGGAGAGTCTGGCGCTGGATGCGGCGAGGTGGGAGAAGGACGCGCTCATGCCGGACACAAGGAGATTGTCCGTGTGCCGCGGAAGCAGGCAGGGATAGGGGATCCCGTACACCCCCGTGGGGGTCAGGCGTCCTCCGCTCCCGTGGATGTCGGCCGGATGGTCGGCTATGGCAACGACGCTGTCCGCGCCGCAGAAGGGGATCCCGTTCAGAAGATCCTGCTCCCGCAGAACGTACTGCCCGACCAGACGGCAGTTCTCGCGCAGCCCTAGCCGGGGGAACAGCGATTCGATGCGGTATCCCCTGACGGAGGGACACCGGTCTCTGAGCCAGCGCCACCAGCCGTACACCCTCGCCCCGCAGAGCCGTTCCAGGTCCCGGAAATCCGTGTCCGCCAGCAGTCCTCCGGGCGCGGTGGGGAGCATATTGACGATGTATCCCCCCCGGGGATCCTCGTTCCAGCAGGCCACCGGTCCGTCTGTGCGCCGCATCTGCTCCTCCCAGTCTCCCAGATCCACGTCCGCGTACTCCTCCGGCATCCGGAACGGTTCCTCCCCGGCGGGACAGGGCGTGATCCGGAAGCATTGCGTGATGCCGTTCATGCAAAGGGAGGCGGTATCCGGCGCGGAGGGCTCCCCGTATGTCCCGCGGGCCTCCTCCCCCATGGCCATGGTCTCCCCGGCAAGGGCGGCAACCGCGGCTCCTCCGATGCAGTCGATCACCAGACCGGGCTCCGCGTCGATCACCCCGTCCGGGGTCCGGATTTTCACGCTCACGATCCGCCCGCCGTCTGCCGTCACCGCCTCAAGGGACGAGCGGAAGAGCGGAACGCATTCCGATCCCCGGGCGGCTTCCCCGAGCATCTCCCCCATCGTCCGGGACATACCCTCCGGGCTGAAATGGAACCGCCGCATGTCCTCGGGAGAGACGCGGAATCGCCGCAGGGTGCTCTCGTAGGGATCGCCGCATCGGGAGGAGATGGCCCAACGGTTGTCCCGGGAGACGAATTCCGTGGTTTTCCCGACGAATCCCTCTCCCGCGTCCATGAGCCTCCGGGCCAGCTCGAAGTGGACGCCGTACCCGCTCCGTCCGGGCTCCCAACAGCAGACGCCACCGAACACGGAGGTGCCTCCCGGGCCGGGATTCGGATCGACCAGAACCGCGCGGACGCCCGGACACAACGCGAAGAGTCTGTAAGCGGCCGCGAATCCGGCGGACCCGATCCCGGCGATCAAAACGTCGATTTTCATCCCGGTCATCCCTTCTTCACGGAATCAAAGAATCCGGACAGCTTCTTTTCCACCGCCTTGTGGTGGCTGGCGTAGAAGGAGGCGGTGTCCGTGGACTGCGCGCCCATGAGCCTGCTGAGGAAGTAGGCCGTGTCGTCGCCCTCCGTGTAGTTCCAGATGACGTCGTAGACCAGAGAGGCGCGGATGATGTCGAACATGAGGACGGATTCCTCGTCCCGGAGGTATTTGTAGCTGCAGGTGGTGTCGTACAGGGCGGGCAGGACCTTCGCGTGGGATTCGTAGGCCAGCGCCTCGATCAGCACGCCGGTGAAGTCCAGATCCTCCTCGGACGCCGTCGTGGAGGGGACCACCATCACGTTGGACTGGGCCAGGGAGCGGTATTCCTTCTGCTCCTCCGAGCCCTTCGGCATGGGCAGGATCCCGAAATCGAAGTCCACGTCCCGGAGTGCCACCATGTTCTGGGTCACATAATGCAGGAACAGGACGTTCCCGTTCTTGAAGGGATCCAGCTCGTTTGCCGTCGGCAGGAAGGTCCCCTGATTCTCGAACAGGAGCTTGTAGTAGTTCTCCGCCATATCGTGCATGGCCTCCGACTCGATGGGCGAGATGTTCCAGTATCCGTCCTCCCCCAGCTCCGTGGCGTCGAGCCCGTAGGAATAGGTGACGGGGATCATGCGGTGATTGTTGATGATGGAATAGCCGTACCGGTCGTCCTCCGTCCACTGCCCGTCCCCGTTCAGATCGGACGAGGCTGCCGCCGCCATGACGGACAGCTTATCCCAGGTCCAGGTCCCGTCGTGGACCATG
>CACYWX010000177.1:0-6709 GCA_902778205.1 uncultured Ruminococcus sp.
AGCCGTTGATGAGGTCGATGCCGATGGAGTCGAAGAACGCGCCGACCTCGGGCCGGATGGGAGCGCCGCCGCAGACGATCTTGCGGAGGTTCCCGCCGAAGCTGTCGTGGATGGTCTTGAAGAACTTTTTCCGCATGTCCACGCCCATTTTCCGCATGGCGTCGGAGGTCTTGATGAGGGTCTTCAGACCGGCCTCCTTGCCGGATTTGGCGGCGGTGGACCAGATCTTCCGGTAGAAGACCTCGGCGAAGGCGGGCACCAGATAGATATAGTCCGGCTTGTAGACGTTCAGGTTCTTCAGTACATTGGACAGGCTGTCGTTGATGCAGATGGTGGAGTGATGGTGCAGGGACACCAGGATCCCCGCCACGGCCTCGTAGGTGTGGTGATAGGGCAGGACGGAGAGGCAGGTTTCGTACACCGTGGAGACCTGCAGGCCGTAATAGACGATGGAGATGAGGTTGTGCTCCGACAGCATGACGCCCTTGGCCAGCCCCGTGGTGCCGGAGGTGTAGACGATCATTTTCAGGTCGTACTCCCCGCTTCCGTGGCTGTCGTAATAGGCGTAGCCCTGATCCAGAAGCTCGTATCCGCGGGCCATGAGATCCCGGAAGGACACGAAGCGCGGATCGTCCCCGGCATAAGGCGCGTGGCAGTCCTCGTCGGAGGCGTCCTCGTCGTTCACCACCCGGACGAAGAGCTTGATCCGGGAGAGGGCTCCGCCGGCGTTCTGTTGCACGATGTCGTCGTACTTGGGCGTATAGAACAGGACGGAGGAGTCGCTGTGGCACAGGATGTTGACGATGTCCGGCGCGGGCAGGTCCTTGTCCACGGGCACGTAGACGCCGTCTCCCCGCAGCACGGTCAGGTAGACGTTGATCCAGCGGTAGCTGTTCTCGCCGATCTGGGCGATGTGGTCCCCGATGAGTCCCCGTTCCGTCAGGGCGGAGCCCAGGGCCCGGACGTCCCGGACGAACTCCCGGTAGGTGACGTCCCGGATGGCGTCTCCGGCGGTGCGGTAGCGGAAGGCGGTCTTGTCCCCGGCCTCCTCCTCCGCCATGGTCAACAGCTCCCGGACGGAATGGACCGGCGTGACCTCGTACAGGGGATAGTTTTTCAGTTCCTTCATGCGTGCGGCCTCCAGCAGATTGGGTTATGGTTATTATATCAGTACAATTCATCCATGTCAACCAAAAAACGTGAAATTCGGCATGCAATTTTGTGGAGGTTCACGGCGCGTAGGGAGGATCAGCTCTTGAAGCAGGTCCGGACGAAGGCGGTACGGGGGACGTTCACCCCAAGCTCCCGGCACAGGGCGGCGAATCCGCTGTCGTCCCGTCCCGTGTCCCTGCCCTCCCTCACGTCGCTTTCGATGCGGCGGAACCCGGCCAGGACCGTCTCCCCGTACAGGTCCCGGAAGGCCTCGGGATACCGCTCCCGGAGCACGGCCAGAGCGTCGGGAGGCAGAGAGGCGGCGGTTTCGGAGCTGACGAATACCCCGTAGGTCACAAGGACCCCGCCGGGCTTCAGGACCCGGTACGCCTCCCGGAGAGCGGTCTGCGCGTCCCCTATGGCGTTGGCGATGCCTCCCCCGTCCGCCACCGTATCGAAGGCTCCGTCCGGAAAGGGCAGGGCGGTGAAGTCGCAGGCCGCGTACCAGAGGTTCGGGGATCCGAGCCTCGCGTCCAGAAACCGCTTCCACTCCTCGAGCACCCCCGGCACAAGGTCGGTCACCACCACGGAGGCATCCGGATTCTCCCGCAGAACGTGGGGCAGAAAGCCGCCGCCGGGTCCCGCCCCGATCTCGAGGATCAGCCCTCCCCGCCGCGAGATGAACCCTCCGCCCTCCGCCAGCGGATGTCCGGGCAGAGCGGCCCGCTCCCAGTTGCGCACCACGGCCTTCTCCTGCCGCACGGCCCGGGCGAAGGAGTCGAATTCCGACAGATCCCGCTCCCCCGTGAGGATACGGACGCCGCCCCGGATCTCCCCGGCAATCCCCATGTCCGTCAGGGGATCCGGATCCTCCAGCAGGGCGTTGACGGAGCGATGGAAGAGATGGGACAGGGAGAGCAGCAGCTCCGGGTCCGGAAGCGCGGTTCCCCTCTCCCATTTGCTGACGGCCTGGGGCGTTACGCCGAGGACCCGGGCCAGAGCCGTCTGACTGAGCTTCAGATCCCGGCGGCAGGCTCCGATCCGCTTTCCCACATGTTTTTTGTCGATCATGGCAGGTCCTCCGGTCCAGTGATATTTCGTTACGATTATACCACCCCGGACGCCCCGGCGCAAGCGACGCTTCGGGGAAGGAGAATCCGGTTTACAACCGCCGGTTGAAGGCCGGAGGAGCGCCGCGTCATTTCCTCCGGGAGGGCTCGGTCATGGGCAGGCCGGTGGAATAGTCCAGCTGGCGGGGCTCGCCGGGATCGTTGTCCCGCTGGCGGGTGAAGCCGTCCACGTCCCAGGAGGGCGTTTTGTCCCTCCTCCAGGGGCGGCAGGCCCACTGATACCCCCGGAACGGATCCCGGGTCCGGTTCATCCAGCAGAGAAGCTCGTCGTGGAGGGCGTCCCTTGCCTCCTCCTCCGCGGGATCCCCGATGCGGTTGTCCAGATCATACGGATCGGAGGCCGTGACGTAGAACTCGTCCGTGTCCAGCAGATGGACCGCCAGCTTGTACTCGTCCGTGATGGCGGCGCGCATGGGCTGGAATCCGCCGAAGCCGTCGTGGTCGATCTCGTACCGGGCGAACTCCACGTGGGCGGCCCGTCCCGTGGGCAGGGAGGGATCGGCGATCTGTGGCAGGAGGCTCTCTCCTTCCAGCATGACGGGCCGGGGCAGTCCGAAGCAGTCGAGCACCGTGGCGGGCAGATCGATGTGGGAGACCACGTGGGAGTAAAGGGAGCCCGCCGTCACCCCGGGACCCTCGAAGATCAGGGGCACCCGGGCGATCTCGTCGTACACCGCCGGCCCCTTGGCGTAGAGACCGTGGGCGTGGGCGGCGTCCCCGTGATCGGAGGTGAACATCCGCATGGCTCCGGGCGTCTCCTCCCGGGCGCAGTCCAGGATCCGGCCGATCTCCGAGTCGATCCAGCTCTGGCATCCCGCCAGTCTCGGCCAGATGCCGGGGGAGCGCTTCGCCGGATCCAGTCCTCCCGCCTTTTTGGCCCAGATCCGCTGGTATTCCGGCTTCCCGGAGAGATCGTCCCCCGCGGCGGGCGTGTCCCCTCCGATGCGGCCCTCGTACATGTGGGCGAAGGGCTCCGGGCAGAGGGAGGGATCGTGGGGTTCGTCGTAGGACACCACCAGGAAGAAGTCCTCGTCCCGGTGCTCCCGGATGAAGCGCAGGGCCCGCTCCGTCACCCGATGACCGTAGAGGAAGTCCGGGGAGAGGTTCTTGTCGCTGTTGGCCGCCCTCCGGGAGAAAAGCCGCTCCTCCCCGGTCAGCTCGTCCAGATAGCACTTCATGTCGTACCAGTATTCCGGGTCCCAGCCGGGCGGGCAGATCCCGTATCCGAAATAGTCCCCGCCGTCCAGGTGCCACTTGCCGACGTAGCCGCAGGAGATTCCAGCCTCCGTCAGCCGCTCTCCCAGGGTCTTCACGTCCGCGTAGAGGGGCATGCAGTTCCCCCAGCTTCCGTTGGAATGGGGATAGAGTCCGGTGAACAGCGCGCTTCGGGCGGGACCGCACACGGGCTGGGTGGTGTAGACCCGCTCGAACCGCATCCCGCGCTCCGCCATGGCGTCCACATTGGGGGTTCTGATCCCGGACCCGTAGCACCCCACCATGTCCGCGCCGGTGGTGTCGGTCATGATCCAGATAAACTGTCTGTTTGCCATAGAGAAGGCCTCCTTCGTCTGTTTGATCCATCGTACCAGACAAACGGTCCGCTGTCAAGGGAAATGCCGTAAAGATTCCGCGTTTTTCCCGGGCGAGGACCGGAGACAGAAATGAAAGTTCACAGAAAATCCACATCCTCGGGGGAGCGGCGTATTATAATGAAATCATCCAGATTTTTGCAAATTAAGCGAGGATTCCCATGAAACGAATGCTTTCCGTCCTGCTTCTTCTGGCCATGCTGGCGGGGACCGCGGCCTCCTGCTCGGAAAATCCGGCCGAGGAAGGGGCGTCCTCCGCCGCATCCGACACGCCCTCCGCCGCGGATCAGGTTCAGCCCGAGCCCGAGGAGGAGGAGACCGAGCTGACCGACGGCCTGCCGGACACCGACATGCAGGGGTTTGAACTGAACATCCTCCACCACAGCCAGGAGTGGCTGGCCTGGGCGTACAATGTCCTTGAGGCGGAGGAGCTCACCGGCGAAGCCCTGAACGACGCCATCTACACCCGCACCGACTCCCTGCAGAACCGCTTCAACGCAAAGATCGTGACGGAGACCATGGCTCAGGTGAACCCCGACGTCATCGCCCAGATGGCCGTCTCCGGGGACTCCTCCTACGATCTCTGCATGATGTACGACCTGCGGATCACCGGGGCCATTCAGTATCTGGCGGACATGAAGGAGCTTCCCCATATCTCCCTGGATCAGGGCTGGTGGAACCCCTACGCTTCCTCCATCTTCCTCATCGGCGGGCGGCAGTACGCATCCTCCGGCAATTTCAGCCTCAGCGTGCTGTCCCGGGCGGGAGGGTACGCCTTCAACACGGACATGCTGACGGCGCTCAACCTCACCTCTCCCTACGAGCACGTGAAGAACGGGGACTGGACCGTGGACGTCATGATGCAGATGGCGGACGCCGCCAATCAGGACATCAACGGCGACAGCCAGCAGACGAACGACGACCAGTTCGGCATCGAGAGCTCCGTGAAGGAGCACTTCCTGCGCATGATCTTCGGCTCCGGCGTGGCCCTCATCACCCAGGACGAGCAGGGCTATCCCGTGTTCAGCCTGTCCACCGACGACGTGGCCGTCACGAAGATGCAGCACATTCTGGACGTCAGCTCCCACGGCGGATGGTACAACACCACCAGCCAGAACGTGGACTCCTCGGATTCCATGGTGGCCGGGACCTTCAAGAACGGCCGCGCCCTGTTTGTCACCAGCAACCCGAAATCCCTCTCCGGCATGCGGGACTATGAATTCAACTTCGGCTTCATCCCGGTCCCGAAGTACGACGAGGCCCAGGATCGGTACTACGCGCCCTCCTTCGGAGCCGAGCTGTCCGTCCTGCCCGTGTCCTACGACGCCTCCCAGTCCGAGAACATCGGCACGCTGCTGGAGGCCATGGCCTTCTATACCCAGAAGAACATCGTCCCCGAATACATCGAGACCCTGGTGAAGACCAAGTACGCGCGGGACGCCGAGTCCGCCGAGATGTTCACCATCGCCTTCGACGGCATCTACTTCGACTTCGGCATCAACGCCTGGCAGGAGCAGGTGGCGGCAAAGCTGCTGAAGGGCTCCTTCGTGGGGCTTTCCGGCAACTTTGGCTCCGTGCTCCAGACCATGCAGAAGAGCGTGGACGCGGAGATCAAGCGTCTCGTCAAGCAGATCGACAAGGCCGGCTGATCCCCCCGGAGGATCTCCCGACAAGCCGCAGAACAAATCAGGAGGCAGACTGACTTATGAAACGAACGATTCCGTGGATCCTCGCGCTCACCCTGTTTTTCGCGTCCCTCCCGTCCTGCTCCGACGCGCCCGGTGCGGACGGAACAGCCGACGGCGCGGGGACCGGATCCGATCCTGCCTCGACGGCGGGGCAGGAGGAGACGGCTGAGCCCGAGCCGGATCCCTACGATTACGCCCGGGAGGTCTTCGATGCCATACCGGACGCGGATTTCGAGGGGGCGGACTTCGGCATCGCGTCCCAGGCGGCCACCGGAAACTCCGAAAAGGAGATCTGGGTGGAGGAGCTGACCGGGGATGTGGTGAACGACGCGGTGTACAACCGGAACCTGGCGGTGAATTCCCGGTTCAACTGCAATATCACCCTGACCCCCGGCGACGTGAACTCCATCGTTCGGCAGGCCGTGACCTCGGGGGATTCCTCCTATAAGATCGTGTTCCCCAACATGGCCACCGCCGCTTCCCTGGCCCAGCAGGGCTTTCTGACGGACTACATGAAGATGGACGGGCTGAACCTCACCGATGCCTGGTGGGATCAGGGCACACTGGCCATGCAGATCGAGGGCAGGGTCTTCTTCATGAACGGGGACATCAATTATCTCGACAACGACGTCACCTACATCCAGCTCTTCAACAAGCAGCTCATCGCTGACGTGGGGCTGGACGTGCCCTACGATCTGGTGCGGGAGGGGAAGTGGACCATCGACGCCTTCCGGCAGATGTGCGTGAACGTCACCACGGACCTGGACGGCGACGGCAGCTACACGGACCGGGACCGCTACGGCTACGTCACCACGAACGAGGGCCCCTGCACCTTCTTCTACGGCTCCGGCCTGACCCTGGTCAGCTATGATTCCGACGGGCATCCCGTTCTGGACGTGGACATGGACAAGACCGTGGCCGCGCTGGAAAAGGTGGTGCGCATCGTGTCGGAGGACAACATCACCCACATCCCCTCCGACGTGGCGGTCGGCAAGGCCATGTTCATGGAGGACCGGGTCCTGTTCTACGGCGAGGTGCTCAGCTACATCGTCAACGTCCGGGACATGGAGACCGCCTTCGGCGTGCTGCCCATCCCGAAATACGACGAGGGGCAGGAGAAGTACTACACCTACTGCAACGCCATCGCCTC
>CACYWX010000177.1:6720-7161 GCA_902778205.1 uncultured Ruminococcus sp.
CTATATCCAGGTGACGCCGGCCTACTACGACATCGCCCTGACCCGGAAATACGCCCGGGACAACGAGTCCTCGGAGATGCTGGACATCGCCCTGGCCAACCGGGTCTACGACATCGGCCGGTTCTTCTCCCAGCTGGGCGTAGGCGACATCTTCCAGCGGCTGGCGGCCTCCGGGTCCACGGATTTCGCCTCCTCCTACGCTAAGGTGGAAAAATCCGCCAATAAGATGCTGGATCGGCTCATCAAGGATTTCTCGGCCATCGAATGAAACAAATTCCGGTCTGAATCATGGATTTAGACAGTCCTGATAGTCAATCTGACTTTCAGGATCACGGGGCTGTTGCATTAACTTCCAGAAAAGGAGAAATGCAACAGCCCTGTTTTAGTTCAAAGACGTTTGTCCTTCTTTTTCTCCTTTATCGAGGAGAAAAAGAAGCAAAA
>CACYWX010000178.1 GCA_902778205.1 uncultured Ruminococcus sp.
GAACTGCAGGGAGAAGAACGTACACGCACCGAATAAAAGAAGATATTCCATCAGCAGAAGATGATCGGCCGGGCGGCCCGGCATCATTCGGCAAACGCCGGACCGCTACATGCCGTTTGTCTTATCTCTTCACTCTGGCGTTGCCGCCCCAGACGGACCAGACCTGCTCCTCGTCCGCGGGCTGTGCATAGTCCGTCAGGAAGGTGGTGGCCAGCGCGCCGGTCGCCCAGCCGAACTGCACCCATTTTTCGGGCTCCCAGCCCTTCAGCATGGCGTACAGGAGACCGCCCACGAAGCCGTCGCCGCCGCCGATCCGGTCCAGCACGTGGATGGGACGGGGATCCGCCACGTACCACTCGTCGCCGCAGAGGGTGATGGCGCCCCAGATGTGCTCGTTGACGTTCACTACCTGTCTCAGGGTCGTGGCGAAGACCTCCGCGTTCGGGAAGGTCTGCTTCACCACGCCGATCATGCCCTTGAAGCTGTCGATCTTGGAGGCCAGATCCTTTCCTCCCGCCTCGGGTCCCTCGATGCCCAGGGCCAGCTGGAAGTCCTCCTCGTTGCCCACGAGAATGTCCGCGACGGAGGCGATTTCCGTGAAGGCGGCTCTCAGCTCGGCCTCGCGACCCTTCCAGAAGGAGGCGCGGTAGTTGAGGTCGAAGGACACCTTGGTTCCGTACTTCTTCGCGGCCCGGGCCAGCGCCAGGCAGAATTCCGAGGTCTCGGGGGACAGCGCGCCGATGAGTCCGGACAGATGCAGGATCTCAACGCCCTCCTCGCCGAAGATCCGGTCCACGTCGAAGTCCTTTACGTTCAGGGTGCGGCCCACCTCTCCGGCCCGGTCGTTTGCCACTCTGGGACCTCGGGAGCCGTAGCCGCTGTCGCCGATGTTGAACTGGTGCCGGTATCCCCAGGGACCGCCCTGCTCCACCTCCGCGCCCTCGTAGTCGATGCCCCGGGAGCGCAGGTTCCGTTTGATGAAGTCCGCAATGGGGCTGTCCTTGACGAAGGTGGTCAGCACCTTGGTCCGCATGCCCAGGTAGGAGGCGATGGAGATCACGTTGGATTCGGCGCTGGTGGCCTGCATGAAGAAGGTGTCGGACGACTGCACCGGCTGGCCGTTCATGGGGCAGATGCGGACGCCCATGGATGTGGGCACCACGATGGCGTACTTGCAGTTTTCTCTGAATTTCATGTCATTCCCCTCCGTTATTGTTATTCTAATACTAAACCCCTTCTAAAGGGATACGCGTCTTCTTGAAAGAAGCCTGGCAAGAACTTCTGAAATGGATATGGACAGGCTACATCAATACTGTATAGTTGAAGCCATGACACACCAATATGGTCATCCAACCTTATCAGAGTTATTGTACGCGAGCTCATCGCAAGGCGATTCGCCTTCTACATCTTGCGATCAAAACCCGTACAGATAGCTCCATAGAAGGAAAACAGTATATATTTTTACGCGTTGTACTGGGTGGAAGCCGTGGTCCCCACCTCTCCGTTATTCCAGTCCGTGTGGAAGAACTGACCTCTCGGGGCGTCCACTCTTTCGTAGGTGTGCGCGCCGAAGTAGTCACGCTGGGCCTGCAGGAGGTTGGCGGGAAGCCGTTCCGTGCGGTAGCCGTCGAAATAGGCTAGGGCGGAGGTCATGGCGGGCATGGGAATGCCGGAGAGGATACCCGCGGCGCAGGCCCGTCTCCATCCCGCCTCGGCTCCGGTCAGGGCGTCGCGGAAATAAGGCGCCAGCATCAGGTTCGTGATGTCCGGATCCGCGTCGAAGGCCTCCTTGATCTTGCCGAGGAACACGCTCCGGATGATGCACCCGCCCCGCCACATGAGGGCGATGCCGCCGTAGTTCAGGTTCCAGCCGTAGCTCTCCGCCGCCTGACGCATGAGGGAATACCCCTGGGCGTAGGAGACGATCTTCGAGGCGTAGAGCGCGTTCTTCAGGTCCTCGAGGAACGCCGCCCGGTCTCCCTCGAACTTCACGCAGGGACCCGTCAGGATCTTCGACGCCGCGGTTCTCTCCTCCTTGACGGCGGACAGGCACCGGGCGAACACGGCCTCGCCGATGAGGGTCAGCGGGATCCCCTCGTCCAGAGCGGAGATGGCGGTCCATTTGCCGGTCCCCTTCTGTCCCGCCGTATCCAGGATCTTGTCCAGAAGCGGCGCGCCGTCCTCGTCCTTCCGGGTGAGGATGTCCGCCGTGATGCCGATCAGATAGGAATCCAGCACGCCCTCGTTCCAGGCGGAAAAGGTCTCGTGCATTTCCTCCGCCGTCATGCCGAGGTAGTCCCGCATGATCTGGTAGGCCTCGCAGATCAGCTGCATGTCGCCGTATTCGATGCCGTTGTGGACCATCTTGACGAAATGGCCCGCGCCGCCCTCTCCGACCCAGTCGCAGCAGGGGGAGCCGTCGTCCACCTTGGCGCAGATGGCCTGCAGGATGGGCTTCACCCTCGGCCATGCGTCGGGAGATCCGCCGGGCATCATGGACGGGCCGATGAAGGCTCCCTCAGCGCCGCCGGATACGCCGGTCCCGATGTAGAGCATGCCGTGCTCCTCCACCGTTTTGCACCGCCGTGCCGTATCCGGGAAATGGGAGTTGCCGCCGTCGATGATGATGTCGCCGGGGGACAGCAGGGGGAGGAGCTTTTCGATGGTCTCATCCACGGGGGAACCCGCCCGGATCATCATCATGACCACCCGGGGCGTCTCCAGGCTGCTCACCAGCTCCTCGAAGGAGTACGCCGGGATGAAGTTCTTTCCGCTTCCCCGCCCGTTTATGAACTTATCCACCACGCCGTCCCAGATGTCGTAAACCGCGACGGTGTAGCCGTGCCGCTCCATGTTCATGGAGAGGTTCTCCCCCATGACCGCCATGCCGATCATGCCGATGTCCGCTTTGTTTTTCATGATGATGCGCCCTTTCTTCCTGTATGGTTCGGAGCCTTCTCAGCCCCGCGTTCTTTCCTTCATGCGTTCCAGCACCGCGTAGGGGATGACGAGACCTCCCGTGCCGCGTCCGATGGAGATGTGCGGCTTGAAGGATCCGTGAAAATCCGTCCCTCCGGACAGCTTCAATCCGTATTTCGCCGCCAGTCCCCGGTATTCGGTTTCCATCTCCGGCGTGTAGTCCGTATAATAACCCTCGACCCCCGTGAGCCCCTCCTCCGCCAGCCGCTTCACGAAGGCGTCCAGCACCTCCGGCGGCTTTTTCGTCAGATGGAGATGGGCCAGATAGGCGTCCCCGCCCGCATCCCGGATCAGCTTCACCGCCTCCGTGTCCGTCAGGGCCTGCGCCTCGGAGTAGCAGGGCCGCCCCACGTTCAGCCATTCGGCGAAAGCTGCCTTCGGAGACACGGAATATCCCTTGTCCGTCATGATCCGCGCGATGTGGGCACGGCACAGGATCCCGCCTCCCGCCACGGCCTTCACCTCGTCCAGCGTCACGTGGATTCCGTGCTCCGCCAGCATGAGGCAGGTCTCTCCGATCCGCTCAGTCCGCACCCGCCGGATCTCATCCACAGCGTCCCGGAGGACGGGGGAATCCGGATCGATGAAATAGCCGAGGATGTGGGTCTCCGTGTCCGACTGCGCCGACAGCTCGATGGCGGGAATCACCTCGATCCCGATGTCACGGCCGGTCCGGAGGGCTTCCTTCACCCCGTCCGCCGTATCGTGATCGGACAGCGCCACCGCCGAGAGCCCCGCTTCCTTTGCGTGCCGGACCAGCTCAGCGGGAGTCATGGAACCGTCTGACATGGTGGAGTGGGTGTGCAGATCGATCCGTCTCTGGTCTTCGGGTCCGTTCATTCTTCCTTCCTCTTCCAGAGTCCCAGCGCGGGATTGCTCACATAGAAGAACCGCTCCCCGTTCTTCTCGTTCCAGCCATCCTTAAGCTTCGCGGGATCGTATTCGGCGGCGGCCTCGGCGTAGGGTCTCCAGCGGAAGTTCACGCCCTCCACCTCTTCCTTCGAGACCTGCTCCGTGCAGTAGGTGATGGAGAACCGCCCGTCGGAGGAGCCGTGGATCAGGTGCGCCGCCACAGACAGGTTGTTCGCCAGGTCCTCGTGCTCCTTCACCAGCTCCAGCACCCGCTCCCGGCCCACATAGCCGTATTTGCGGATGAGCCGGTCGTTTTCCGGATCCTCGCCGAACCGGTTCACGCCGGGGGCCAGCACGATAAGCTCGCCGCCGTCCGCGATGGCCATCCGGGTCCGGTACACCGCCTTGTTGCCAAGCCAAGTGGACTTGAATTCCCGGGGATCCAGATAGACCACGACCTTTCGGAAGGGCTCGTCCACCGTGATGAGGTTGCGCTTCTGGCTGTCCTCCACGGCCGCCTCGAAATTGGACCGGTCCCGACCGGCGTAGAGGCCGTGGATGTTGGTCCTGTCCCCGGTGTTCGTGGTGGTGGTCAGCAGATAGAGGATGGGCAGATCCCGGATGAAGTGCTCCTCGGCGTAGTCGAACACCCGGCGCACGGGAGAAAAATCCCGGCCCATGATCCGCTCAAGCCCGTAGAAGGCCCCCAGCATGTGGGAGGAGTTGATCATGGAGGAGCCGCCGCAGCCCACAAAGATGTTCTTGGAGTAGTTGGCCATGCCCACCACCTCGTGGGGGACCACCTGACCCACGGACACGATCAGATCGTACCCGCCGTCCACCAGCCGGTGATTGACCTCCACGTCGATCTTTTCGTTCACCAGTCCCTCGGACACCTCCGAGACGAAGGACGCGGGCACCTCGCCCAGCTTCACCACGTCGTCCCGCCAGCGGTGTACGATCAGATCCTTGTGCTTCACCCGGCCCAGGAAGAAGGCGTCGCATTCCTCCTCCGACATGGGCGCGTGGGTCCCCAGAGCCGGCATGACGTCGATTTTACACCGGTCTCCCAGCAGATCGATGATGAAGGCCGTGATTCTGCCCGCTCCGGAGTACATCCGGGTGAAGTCCGGAGGAATGATGAGAATGCGTTTCGCCTCCGTCTTTCCGAGCTGTTCGGCCAGCGCCTGTCTCAGACTGTCGTCGGACAGACCCCGTTCGCTTCTGTATATCATGGCAGGTCCTCTTTTCCTTTGCATCATGGAATAAAAACCGTTCTGTGGGTATTGTACCATGACCGCCGCGCAATGTCAAGCCGGTTTCCGCTCTTCTCCTCCGGTTCACGGGGGCGGTCTTTTTGTACCAAAACCGGGCGGAAACATCCGTCGGTTTTGGCGTCCGCGGGACTTGACGAAACATGAAAAATCCGGTATAATAAGAATGACAGCTTTCTGTGACTGACGGGTGGGGGACCTTCCCCGGCGGAATCGACCGCGTGAAACAGAAAGCGGCCGCGTTATGCGGTAAGCCGACCGTCTGGGCATGCGATTCCCTTGTGGACGTATGCCTTTTTGTATTATTATCAGCATTATCGGAGGGATTTCCGGTCCGCCGTCCGCCCTCCCATCCACGCGGCGGAGATTGGAGTATTGCGGAATGAAGAAAGTTGCCGTCATCATGGGCTCGGACAGCGATCTGCCCGTTGTCGAGAAGGCCTTCGCCGTCCTGAAGGAATACGGAGTTCCCTTTGAAGCCCGCGTCATGAGCGCTCACCGCACCCCCGAGGCCGTGCAGAGCTTTGTCGGATCCGCCCGCGAAAACGGATTCGGCGTTGTCATCGCCTGCGCCGGCATGGCCGCCCATCTGGCCGGAGTCTGCGCCGCCGCCACCACCCTACCCGTGATCGGCGTTCCCGTGAAGGGCGGCATGCTGGACGGACTGGACGCCCTGCTGTCCACGGTGCAGATGCCCACGGGCATTCCCGTCGCCACCGTCGCCATGAACGGAGCCGCCAACGCCGCCATTCTGGCCGTTGAAATCCTCGCGCTCTCCGACGAATCCCTGGCAGACGCCCTGACCGACGCAAGACGCGCCGGGGCGGAAAAGGTGTATGCCAAGGACGCCGCGCTGCAGGAAAAGCTGTGATCCCTGCGCAGAGGTCCGATCCCCGGCTCCTCTGCGTTTTTCCGTTCCGCTCACCGACCATACATCATCAAATCTGAAAGGACCGACCCATGAAAAGCTACAGCGAAGCCTACAAGAACGCAGGCGTGGACATCACCGCCGGATATACCGCCGTGGAGCTCATGAAGCGGCACATCGCCAGAACCGTCATCGACGGCGTCTGCGACAAGATCGGCGGCTTCGGCGGGATCTTCGACATCGGGACCGTCATGGAGAAGTACGGCGTGAAGCATCCCCTCCTGGTCTCCGGCACCGACGGCGTAGGCACCAAGATCCGCATCGCCCATCTCATGGACAGGCACGATACCGTCGGCATCGACTGCGTGGCCATGTGCGTCAACGACATCATCTGCTGCGGGGCCCGTCCCATCGTCTTTCTGGATTATATTGCCTGCGGGAGGAACATCCCGGAAAAGATCGCGTCCATCGTATCCGGCGTGGCGGACGGCTGCGTCATGAGCGAATGCGCGCTGGTGGGCGGCGAGACGGCGGAGCATCCCGGCCTCATGGCGGAGGATGAATACGACCTGGCCGGATACGCCTGCGGCATCGTGGACCGGGACAAGGTTCTGGACAAGGAAACCGTGACCCCCGGCGACGTGATTCTGGCGCTTCCCTCCTCCGGCGTCCATTCCAACGGCTTCTCCCTGGTGAGAAAGG
>CACYWX010000179.1 GCA_902778205.1 uncultured Ruminococcus sp.
AAGAACTTTATAAATACACTGGTGCAGCATTCTTCTCTTCGTGCAGCACGGGGTAACGTGCAGTGCACTTTTTCTGACTTTGTTTTTTGCACATCTTTGGCAGATTGTCTTTTTAGGTTGAGAATAGTATAAGATACAAGTATAAAACAGGGACTGTCCGCTCGGAACAGCCCCTGTTGCTTTCTGTCTGAGAATCCCTCAAGCCATCGTCAGTTCCCGCGCTCGGCCTTCAGATCCTCAAACTTGGTGTACATCTTGTCGCGCATCTTGGTGAAGACCTTGGCCTGGGAGCTCCACTTGGAGGCAAAGTTGGTGCCTCCGGTGTAAACGACGTTCATGATGTTGCCCGCGAAGCCACCGAAGTCGTTGATGTAGGCGGGGTCGTAGCAGCGGGAATCCAGAATGATGCTCAGCATCTCCGCGCTTTCCTCGTCACGCATGTACTTGTAGGTGAAGGCCACGTCGTAGTAGGCGGGGGTCAGGGTGTACATGGACTTGGCCGCCATGGCCTCCACGATGGCTCCGGCCATTTCCAGACGGTTCTCGCTGACGGGGATCACGATGGCCTTCGCGGCGGTATTGTGCACGAAGTTGTAGAAGTTCTTCTGCCCCTCGTCGAACTTGGGCCACGGAATGACGCCGAAGTCGGTCTCGCTCTCGCGCATACGGGTGATGCACTGCATGACCTCGCCGTAGAACAGGGCGCGGCCCTCCTCGAAGATGTGGCGGAGGTTGTCGGTGCTGTAGCCCGTGCGGTCGCAGATGAACACGTGGTCCAGGTCGCCTAAGATCATGCCGGCCTTTTCGATGACGGAGGTCAGGCGGTTGACGTCGGTGATGAGGTTCGGGATGCCGTTCTCATCCTTCGGGGACATCTGCTCGCCGGAGGCGTAGATCAGACCGTAGCAGGTGTTGGCGGTGGTGCAGAGGCCGAAGGTGTCCGTGGGCCCCTCCATCTTGCCGTTGCCGTCCACGTCGCGGGAGGCGGTCCGGAGCATGTCGTAGAAGGTGTCATAGTACCAGCGGTCCTCCCGCACCAGGTTGTAGATGTCCTCCTGCTGCAGGTCCTCGCGCATCTGCTTGTTGAACATGAGGATCCAGGTGGCGTCGTTGTCGATGACGGAGATGTCGCCGGTGCCCAGATACACGTCTCCCAGCACCGTCAGGTCCTCGGTGGCGCGGTGGTCCCACCAGGGCTTGGACAGATCGATGTAGGGCACGTCCGCCATGCGGTGGGTGAAGCCGTCCGCCGCCAGGGACAGGGTGCGCTGGATGCCGGTGAAGCCCACGTCGTAGGCGCCGCCGCCGGCCTTCACGTCCTTCTTCAGGGTGTCGTGGACGGTGGAGGAGGTCTTCTCCTCGATGAAGTGGAAGTTGTAGGTGTCCACCAGATAGGTGTTCCGCTCGAAGACGGCGTCGTTGATGATCTCGCCGTTCATCTCCTCGGCGTACACGTCGTAGGTGATCCAGTCGGAGCCGTTGTCGTCGTTGGGGCCGGAGGTCAGGAAGGTGAAGTCCTCGCCGCCGAAATCCAGATCGGGGATGTCCGGCAGGAGCTCCGCGGTCTCCTCGGCGGGATCCTCCACAACAACCTCGTCCGTCGAGGAGGGCGTGGAGGCCGTGGGCGTCGTCTCATCGTCGGTATTGGTCTTGCTCTCGGAGCAGGAGGCCATGGCTCCGGCCGTCATCAGCGCGGCCAGAAGCAGGCAGAAAATGCGTTTTTTCATCTCGCGTCTCCCGGATTCCCGGATCGTTCCTGATCCGGGGAATGATAGTGCTATTATACAACGGCGGACTAAAAAAGTCAAGATTATTCGTCGACATCACAAAAATCCAATTGCGTCACAGAATCAACCTCCCTCATCCGCCGCTTGACAACCGGACCGGCTCCGGCTATAATGGAAGTGACCGCATAAACATGCGGAGGATTCTGGCAGTTCATCCGGAGGGTATGCATATGTTCACACAGGAAGATCTGAAAAAGCAGCTGGAAGCGCTGGGAGTTCCCCGGGACGTTCCCGTGGTGGTCCACACCTCGCTCCGGGCGGTGGGAGACGTTGAGGGGCGCGGAGACGGTCTGCTTGACGCCCTGATTTCCTGGGTCACCCGGGACAAATCGCCCGACGGAGGACTTCTCTGCGTTCCGACCCACACCTGGGACCGGCTGGGCGGCTCGGATCCCATTACCATGGACATGAATTCCGACCGGACCTGCGTGGGGACCCTGCCCACCCTGGCCCTGAGGCGGGAGGACGCCGTCCGCTCCCTGCATCCCACCCATTCCATGGCCGTGTTCGGCGATCCGGAGAAGGTGTCCGCGTGGACAGCCGGGGAGGTCATGACGGAAACCTCCACCTCGCCGGACGGGTGCTGGGGACGACTGCGCACCTCGGGAGGGAAGGTCCTGCTCATCGGCGTGGGCCACAACCGGGACACCTATCTGCATTCCGTTGAGGAGTGGCTCGGCGTGCCCAACCGGCTGTCGGAGAACTTCGTCCCGACGCGGATCCGGCTGAGATCCGGCGACGTGATCGAGCGCCCCATCCGGTGCCACCACACCGTGGGCATCTCCGAGGTGTCGGCCAAATACCCCAAGTACGAGCCCGCCTTCCGCGCTCACGGCTGCATCCGGGACGGCTTCGTGGGAGACGCGCCGGCTCAATTATGCGACTGCCTGAAAATGGCGGAGGTCATGGCGCTGGTGCGGGAAAGGACCGGCGGGGCAGAGCTTCTGGCGGACGCTTCTCCCCTGGATCCGGCGAGTTACCTGTGAACGCGCCCCATCCTCCCCGGCTCCGTGCACTCCGTTTTTTTGCCTCTCTTTGCCGTGAAAATGCGATGATTTTCATTGACATTGCATAAATCTTGTGGTATACTATGACCATCCCATTATTAACCTTAGGTTAATAATTAGTTACTCATCTAATCCTGACGAAAGGGAACGGACATGAAGAAAATTCTCAGCCTTATCCTCGCCCTTCTGATGACCGCCGGAGCGGCTTCTGTGTTCGCCGGTTGCTCCGAAAGCACGGACAACAGCGACGCCGGAGAAACCACCGGGACCCAGAACGCCAATCAGACCGATGTACAGGTCCCCGCGGAAGAGGAGACCGAATTCATCGATCCCTTCGCCGACACGGACTTCGGAGGCCGCGACTTCCGCGTCTATACGTCCGTGGACAACACCGACGCCACCAACGGCAACGCCTTCATCCAGGGCACCGGCGAGCTGAACGGCGAAGCGGTCAACGACGCCGTCTTCGAGCGCAACTCCAAGGTCTGCGACCTGCTCAACATCTCCCTGTCCTTCATCGAGGCCAACCTGACGTACAGCAACCACGAGGCCACCATCAAGAAGCAGATCATGGCTGGCTCCGACGACTGGGACGTCATGGCCAACGACATCATGGCCTTCGGAAGCCTGGCCCGCGACGGGTATCTCCACAACATCTATTCCAACGAGATCCTCGACCTGAGCAAGAGCTACTGGTATGCCGACGCCATGCGGGACTGCCAGTTCATCGAGGGCGGCATGTACATCCTCATCGGCGACTACTTCACCGACGCGCTCCAGTCCGCCCACGCCCTGTATTCCAACAAGAACCTCATCAACGACTACTACAACGATCCGAACTACCTGCAGAACATGACCTTCGAGGGCAAGTGGACGTTCGACTCCATGATCGACGTGATCAACACGGTCATGCTGGATACCGACGGCGACGGCACCATGAAGGAAGGCGACCGCTTTGGCTTCACCTGCATCGGCATGTGGGGCTCCATGATTCCCTTCCTGATCGGCACCGACATCCAGTTCATCGAGCGCACCGAAAACGGCCCGCAGTACTGCTTCAACAACGAGCGCTCCGTGAAGATCCTCGAGAAGCTGAACGAGCTGTTCTACGCGGACGGCTCCCTGACCACCCTGGCCGATTATTCCGACGCCGGTCTGCGCATCGTGTTCGGCGCGGGCCAGAGCCTGATCATCGGCTACAACCGTCTCGGCGACCTGGCCAAGATGCGCGACATCGAGTTCACCATCGGCATCCTGCCCTATCCGAAGCTGGACGAGGATCAGCAGAATTACGTCTCCTCCCTGCACGACACCAGCGAGGTCGGCGCCATCCCCATGACCCTGCCGCCGGAGAGCATGGAATTCTGCACCACCTGCCTGGAGGTCTTCTGCCGCGAGACCGGCAAGACGGTCATCCCGAAGTACTACGAGGAAGGCCTGAAGGTCAAGTACTCCAACGGCCAGGACGACGCCAGACTGATCGACCTGATCCACGACTCCATCTCCAGCCCGTTCCCGGTTGCCTTCAACGGCACGCTCAGCGGCTTCCTGCTCGGCACCTGCTTCTCCACGCCTCTCGGCAGCCACAGTTCCGATTTCGCCTCCGCCTACAAGAAGAGCGAGAAGGTCGGCACCAAGGCCCTGGAGAAGGTCTACAACGCCTTCCAGCAGAACCTGGACAACGGCAACTGATCCCCGGCAGCAAATCCGGACAGCACCATCACACATCCGCGGAGGGACCGTCTTCGGGCGGCTCCTCCGCTTCCTTATTGATACGGAAAGCGAGGCAGACCGTGAACGAGCAAACCGCCGCGCCCGAAATCGTCCGGGCCGGGAGAGACTGGGTCGTGGCGTCCAAGCCCTGGGGCATTCTGTCCGAGGACGGACCCGATACTCCGGGGATGCCCGCCCTTCTGAGCATCCTGCTGAAGGAGCGGGGGATCCCCTTTGAGGAGGTCCGCACCGTCCACCGTCTGGACCGCACCACCGAGGGGCTGATGGTCTACGCCCTGACAAAAAAAGGAGCCTCCGCCCTGTCCCGTTCGGTGACGGAGGGAAAGCTCACGAAAATCTATACGGCCTATCTGACGCCCGCGCCGACGCTCCCGGAGTCCGGAGATCTGCGGGACAGGCTGTTTTTCGACCGCCGCCTGGACAAATCCTTCGTGGTCCCGCCGGATTCGGACCGCCGCGGCGCAAAGGATGCCGTCCTCCGGTACCGGATCGCGGACCGCTTCCTCTGGCGTGGTCTGACGGTGGCCGAGACGAGGGTAGAGCTGCTGACCGGACGGTCCCACCAGATCCGGGTCCAGTTCGCCTCCCGGCAGTCGCCTCTTCTTGGGGACGGCAAATACGGCAGCCGCGTCAACCGGAAGGGCCCTTCCCTGTTCTCCTCGGAGCTGTCCTTTCCCTGGGAGGGCCGGACGGAAGCTTTTATCCTTGCTCCGACGCGGCCGGAGGACTGACGCCGCACGGAAAGCCGCCGCCGTTGCCTTGGAACTTGCTCCCACGCGGCCGCAGGAGTGACGGTCGAAGCGCTCCCCGGTCACTTGCCTCTCCGCGCCCTCCAACGCTCCTTCTGGGCGCGCCATTTTTTCAGAGCGGACCGCCGCAGGACCTTCAGACGCAGGAGGGTGCGCCGGTCCCGCGGGAACAGCCAGCGGAGGAGCGCGATGGCGATGAAGAGGGTGAGGAGCTTTTCCGGCGTGAAGGGAAACCAGAGGAACGCCATGTACGCCGAAGCCACCGCCACCATCCAGTTCACGCGCAGAGCCGTTCCGATGCCCAGCAGGACATAGGCCCAGCCGTTGGTGATCATCCAGCCCAGCCCGAAGCACAGAAGAAAGCGGGGATTCAGAACGAACTCCGCCGCGATTCTGAGCTTCGATTTCACGTCCGCCATGACCCGTCTTCTTCCTTTCTTTCCTGTTTGTCGGTCCGTCTCAGGGACCCGCGCCGGATATTGTAGCACGGAAGAGCCGCTCCTGTCAAGAAGAATCGGATGAAGCTTTATTAACGCTGTTTTAATATTTCGGCGTCGCATCACCCCACTTGACTTTTTCCCCGGACTGTGGTAAAGTATACCCAATCACCCACACGAAGCGGGCACGGACGCGCACAGAAAGAGCGTGTCTTGTGTCCTTTTCTTTTTTCGGGTGAAATACCGCATCCGAGGTTTCCCATGTCCAAAAAAACGACCTACAAATCCTCCGATTCCGGCCTCCGCGCCGCCGTGTCCGAACGCCGGGAGGAGCTGCGCCGTCTGGTTTACTCCGCCCTGTTCCTGGCCCTGGCCTTCCTTCTTCCCTTCGTCACCGCCAACAACCGGGCCCTCAGCACCCTGATCTCCCCCATGCACATTCCGGCCTTCCTCTGCGGTCTGGTCTGCGGTCCGGGCTGGGGCGCCGCCTTGGGCTTCTGTGCGCCTCTGATCCGCACCGTCGCCCTGGGGATGCCTCCCGTTCCCATGGCGGTCTGCATGGCCTTTGAGCTGGCGGTCTACGGGTTCCTGTCCGGCCTGATGCGCCGCGTCCTGCCGAAAAAGCTGCCGTGGCTCTACGTCTCCATCGTGATCGCCATGATCACCGGACGGCTGGTGTACTGCCTGGTGGCCATGAAGATCCTGGAGATCGAGCAGGCCTTCCTCGCCTACTTCGCCTCCCAGTTCGTCAGCACCTGGCTGGGCATCCTCATCCATCTGGCCCTGGTCCCGCCCATCGTGCTGGCCATCGAACGGTACCGCCGCCGGGCGTGATCCTGCCGGACTGTGACAAAAGGGGGCTGTCGCATTAACTCCTGAAAATGGAGAAATGCGACAGCCCTGTTGTGCTTCAAAGGTGTTCGTTATTCTTTTTCTCCTTTATCGAGGAGCCGCG
>CACYWX010000180.1 GCA_902778205.1 uncultured Ruminococcus sp.
CTTCAAGGGAGTTCCTCTTTTGGTTCTTTTCTCCTCGATAAAGGAGAAAAGAACAACGTTCACCTTGATTGTGCGAGTATTTGAGCGGATTGCTATAAAAATCCGACTTCATGAGTTTTGAACGCTTCATGCAGGAGGCGAATCGTCTTGCAATGAGCGCGCGTACAATAACTCTGATAAGGTTGGATGGCTATATTGGTGTGAAGAAGTTTCAGCTTTACTCTATTGGTTCAGCCTGTCCTTTTTCCCAAATTGAAGTTCTTTACCAGGCATTTATGCCTGGGGCTTTACTCCGAAAGAAAGCCGCGTTTCCTCTTTTAGAATGAGATTTGTTTGATTCAAAGTGAATTTCGCATCGGGTTGAGAAAAGTATCATACCGGCAAAAAAGGACCTGACGCGGGATCTCCCAAAACGGGAAGCGAACCGCGGCAGGTCCTTGTTTTTATACTATTCTCAGTCTAAAAGGCTAACTTCATGGGTTTTGAACGCTTCATGTAGGAGGCGAATCGCCTTGCGATGAGCTCGCGTACAATAACTCTGATATCCCCCCATGAAGTTCTTTGCCAGGCATTTATGCCTGTGGCTTTACTCCGAAAGAAAGCCGCGCTTTCCCTTTTTGCTTGAGATTAGTATTATAGGCTTTTCTTCACCCCGGCGGAGGCGTACCGGACGGCCTGATTCAGCACGAAGGGCCATGGGAGGCAGGTCCGGTAAGCCCGGGCGTACCAGTGGGACAGGTACAGGCAGGCCAATGTATGGAAGGGACGGGACTTTTCGGGCTCCCGGTTCTCCAAAAGGAGGGAGAGCTCCTCCTCCAGCGGCAGGGGACCCCGGGCGGGTCTCTGCCAGTCCAGCACCACGGTTCTCTCCCCCTGACGGATCAGATTGTCCGCCTTCAGGTCCCCGTGGAGCAGTCCCACCGGCGCATCCCAGCACGCCGCGGCCTCCTTCCCGATCCAGCGCCGGACCGAGGTCTCCGCCTCAGGATCCAGTCCTCCCTGCCGCAGAACGGGCAGATCCGCTTCCAGATCCTCCGCGGGCTTCTCCGGCGCGCTCCAGTCCGTAAAGACCGGCGCGGAGTCTCCGAACGCCCGGTTCACGGCGCGGACAATCTCCCGCACACGGGTCCGGATGGAGTTTTCGTCGAGGCCCTTCCAATCCTCCGCCTCCCCGTCCTCAAAGGACAGGATCAGCCAGCCGGTGTCCTCCGCGCCGCCCTCTCCCAGCCGCTCCGGAAGACGGATCATGCCCCGCTCCCGGTCCGGGATTCCCTTTGTGAAGCGGTAAAACGCCCCCTCCACCGAGGTCACGGTCCGCTGGCTCTTGACGATGCGCCGGGGAGAGCCGGGCAGGTCCGGGAACTCCGCCAGCTCCACCCGGGACAGGGGCCATTCGTGGAGCACGCGCCGGGTGAACGCCGCATCCGCTCCCTCCGGCAAAAATCCCGGGATCCGGAGCAGGTCCCCGTCCTCCGGCAATGTCAGAAGTCCCTGCCGCACGCTCATATCCGCACCTCCGCTTATCTCGCCGCGATGATTTCGTAGTTTTCCTCGTAGAATTCGTAAGTCAGGGACGGATCCACGCTCCGCTCCCAGAACACATCCTCCGCGTCGGCCAGGGACCGGAACGCCCGCCTCAGGCACGCGCAGAGATACCCCGCCTTCTTCCTCACGGCGTCGGAGCGGAAGGATTCGGGCAGCTCCTCCGGGGCGCAGGTGGCCAGATACTCGAAGATCCGGGCCCGGTCCTCCGTCGGATAGGTGGTGGAATAGCCGTCCACGAAGTAAATGGAGTCGATGCTCACGGAATCGTCCCCGTTCCAGACCCGCGGATCGTCGCTGCCCAGCGTGACGCCGCTCTCGTCCGTGTAGACGAAGTGGTACTCGAAGTCCGGCGGGTTCAAATCGATCCAGTAGCAGAACACGTCCGTATCCACATCCGTGCGCCCGTCGTTCTGCCACCAGCTGTCGTGCATGTTCCACATGGCGTTTTCCGCGATATGGAGGAACTCGTGGGCCACGGTCTGCGTCAGTCCGCCCTGCAGGATGTCCAGCACCATGATCTGATACCCGTCCATGGGCGTCACGAAGGCCGTTGCGTCGCTGATGGAGTCCCGGTTTCCCGGCTCCGGAATGATCTTCCCCGTCAGGCACACGTCGATGGTGGAGCTCCATTCCGTCAGCTCCCGGATATACCCGGGCGGGCAGTTGTCGAAAAACGCCGTCAGGCTTCTCAGGGCCTCCAGCTGCTTTGCAGGATCCGTCACCACCTGCACCGCGTAGCCGTACAGATAGCGCACCGCCTCGTTGCCCACATAGACCGAGACGCCGGTTTCCTCGTAGATGCGCTCGATTTCCCTCCGGATCTCCGCTTCCTGCGACCGGCTCAGGGTGGGATACCGGTCCGCGGGGGAGGGATCGGGCGAATCCGCGTCTTGTCCCCATTCGCCCCAGAAGAGCCGGGGCAGGGATCCCTCGTTCTCGTACAGGATGGCGATGAGGCCGTCCTCCGCCTCACCCATTCCGCTGATGTAATCCCAGGGATGCTGTTTCTCCACGGTGAGCACTCCTTCGGTCCGGAGGATCCCCGCGTCCACGGCCGTGACCGCGATGAAGGCGTCCTCCGAATGCTCGAAGTAAAGCCGCGCCTCTTCCCCGCCGTCCCAGTCGGGCCAGAGAAGCCAGCTGTCCTCCGGGAGGGTCAGGCTCACCTCCGCCAGCTCCGCGCCGGGACGGTGGAGGGTGATCGCCCCGGTTTTATAGTCGTGCATGACGATGCTGTCCCCGGCCTGCTGAAGGTCCACGCCCTCGGGCAGATCAAACAGGGCGGCCTCTCCGGTCCCGCTGTCGATCAGGCCATATCCCTGACGCCAGCCGTCCTCGTCCTCGTGGTCGAAGGAGGCGGTCAGCATGCCGTCCGACGCCGCGCCCAGGAGCCAGAAGCCGGTAAAGCCCTGCGGCAGGGACACCTCCGTCTCCGTCAAAAGGACCCCGCCGTCCCCGGGATCCGCCGGGCTGACGAACACCAGCCGTCCATGGTCCGAATGCCTCATGACCGCTCTTCCGCCGCCGAGAGTCAGGACGCTTGACTGAAAGGCGTCGGACCAGGAGGCGCTGCCGATTACCGTCAGGTTTTCCGGATCCAGCCGGAAGATCCGCTCCTCCTCCGACAGGATCACATACGGCTCCCCGTTCAGGCAGAAGACACCCATGTATCCGTACCCGCCCGCCCCGGAGGATACGCCCGGGTCCGCCTCCTTCACGGCCATGGCCGCGGGATCCACCACGGCGCAGCGGAAGGAGGAGGAATCCGCGCTCATTCCGGCCGCGAAGATCAGCCCGCCGTCCATGGGACAGATGGTCCGGGGCTGGAAGGACAGGGCCTTGATCACCCAGCCGTCTCCCCGCTTCTCCCGGAAATCCGCCTCGTCGTACCGCACCCATTCGAGGGGCTCGTCCTCCGGCTTCTGCGGCTCGGGCTCCGGGGGATCGGTCTCCGGCGGGTCCGTTTCCGGCGGCTCCGGAAGGTCCGGCGGCTCCGTTTCGCAGGGACCGTCCGGGGCATCCGGTTCCAGCGGCTCGATGCGGATCCCGCCGAAGGAACAGCTCAGACAGGACAGGCACAGCAAAAGCGCCGCGCAGACAGCGGTTCCTCTCCGTACAGCTCGATTCACAGGCTCCCTCCTTCCCTTTCCGGTTCCGTCCGGCCCGGCGGCGTTCTCACTGCAGGAAAAACCACGCCAGGACCACGATGGCGATCAGGACCAGAAAGACCGGTCCGAACACCATGAGGGCCGACAGGATCAGGGCGGGGAGATCTCCCTTTTCCAGCTTGATCTGATCGTCCCGGTGAAACGCTTCGGCCTTTTCCTCCGGCGTCATGTCATCCGGCAGCTCCGGAGCGCGGTTTTCCGCGTCCTTCTCCGGATCGGCAGGCGTTTCTCCCTGCTTTTCGGAGTCCGCCGGGGCCTTCTGACTTTCCAGATACCGCCGGTTCCGCTCCTTCATGACGTCCATGGCGCGCTTCGTTTTATTCCACATGTCGTTCCTCCTGTTGTAAACCAAACAGAAGCGGGGGAACGGCGAAACACCCTCCCCCGCTTTCGCGGAACTGTTCAGTTCTTTTTGATCTCTTTATTGGCCGGCTCCGCCACGGTGCGGTCGTCGTAGGGCTCCAGCATATGATGGCAGGCCACGAAGTGGTTCGGGCGCACTTCCTTCATTTCCGGGGTGATCTGCGTGCAGACCTCGGTGCAGTACTTGCAGCGGGTATGGAACTTACAGCCCTTCGGCGGGTTCACCGGGGACGGGATGTCGCCCTCCAGGATGACCAGCTCCCGGTTGTCGTCCACGTTGGTGGTGGGAATCGCCGACAGCAGGGCCTCGGTGTAGGGGTGCAGGGGATGGTCGAACAGCTCCTGGGAATCGGAGAGCTCCACCATATTGCCCAGATACATGACGCCGATGCGGTCGGAGATATACTTCACCACGGACAGGTCGTGGGTGATGAACAGGTAGGTCAGGTTGTTCTTTTCCTTCAGGTCCTGCAGAAGGTTGATGATCTGGGACTGAATGGACACGTCCAGCGCGGACACCGCCTCGTCGCAGATGACGAACTTCGGGTTCGTGGACAGGGCGCGGGCGATGCCGATTCTCTGCCGCTGGCCGCCGGAGAACTGGTGCGGATACCGGTGGATGAAGTACGGCGCGAGACCGCACATCTCCATGGTCTTCTGGACCTGCTCCTTCATGCGGGGGCTGTTCTTCTGATACAGGCCGTGGGCGGTCATGCCCTCGCCGATGATCTGGCCCACCGTCATACGGGGGTTCAGGGAGGAATAGGGGTCCTGGAAGATGAGCTGGAGGTCGGAGCGGAGGTTCCGCATTTCCTCGGTGGTCAGCCGGGCCAGGTCGATGCCGGTGTCCCGGTACTGCTCGTACTCCTGAAACGCGGCGTCGTTCCGGTACTGGTCCCGCAGGGTCTGGACGGCGGCATGGGCCTGCTCCAGCATCTTCCGGTTTTCGTCGATCTTGCGCCGGACCTCGTCCGCCTTTGCCTTCGCCGCGTCGATCTTCTCCTTCGAGCCCTTTCCGTTTGCCAGGGCGTATTCCGCGTCGGCCACTTTGCTGTCGGCCTCGGTCTGCTTTTTATCCAGCTTCACGCGGACCTGAGCCAGCTTCTCCACGTTCATGAAGGCTTCCTGGATCTTCGCCACGGCGGCTGGATCCTCCACGGTCATGAAGCCGCCGAAGATGTTGGCGATGTTCGAGAAGGCGGCGTCCGCATCGTGTCTCGCCTGACGGAGCGCTTCGTTCTTTTCGTGGAGTTCGTCGCCCTTCGCGTTTTTGAACGCCTCTTCCGCGGCGTCGCGCTTCGCCTCCAGCGTTTTCAGCTTTGCCTTCAGCTTGGGCAGGTTTTTGATGGTGTCGCGGACGTACTTGGGGGCCACCTCGTCCAGGGAGCGGCCGTAGTACATGGTGAGGCCGTCGGTCTGCTTGTAGAGCTCGAGGACTGTGCGTCCGAAGGTGGACTTGCCGCATCCGGATTCGCCCACCAGGCCCAGGGTCTCGCCCTCGTAGATATTGATGTCGATGCCGTCGTTGGCCTTGACGTACATGCCCTTCTGCTTGAGGGGGAAGTACTGCTTCAGGTTGGTGATCTTCAGAAGGATCTTTTTCTCATTTGATGCCATTCTTCCGGACCTCCTTGTTGGGATAGAAGCAGCGGATCTCCTGGGTATCGGAAATCCGGGTCATGGGCGGCTCCGCTTCCCGGCACTTTTCGGTGCAGTACTTGCAGCGGGGGGAGAACTTGCATCCCTTCGGCAGGTCCAGCGGATGGGGAACCGCTCCGGGGATGGCCTCCAGACGCTGGTTGGCCGGCGTGTCGAGGCGCGGGATGGAGACCATCAGGCCCTCGGTATAGGGATGGGAATACTCGGTTTTGGGGTCGAAGAGGACCTTGGCCGGCACCCGCTCCACCACCTGACCGCAGTACATGACGGCCACGTAGTCCGCCATCTGATTGATGACGCCCAGGTCATGGGTGATGAAGAGAATGGAGGTGCCGAATTCCTTTTTCAGGTCGTTCATGAGCCGGAGCACCTGGGCCTGGATCGTCACGTCCAGGGCGGTGGTGGGCTCGTCCGCGATCAGCAGCTTGGGATTGCAGCACAGGGCCATGGCGATCATGACCCTCTGGCGCATGCCGCCCGACAGCTGATGCGGGTATTCCTTCATGCACTCGCGGGCGCGGGGGATGCCCACCTGCTCCAGCAGCTCCACGCCGCGCTCAAAGGCGTCTTTCTTGGACATGCCGCGGTGCTTGCGCAGGCCCTCCATGATCTGCTTGCCGATGGTCATGACGGGGTTCAGGGCCGTCATCGGGTCCTGGAAGACCATGGCGATCTTCTGGCCGCAGATCTCGTTGATGATGCGCTTCTTGGAATAGGTGAGCAGGTTGCGGGTGACCTCCTTGCCGTTTTCCTCAAACGTGAAGTTGATCTCGCCGCTGTTCACCTTCTGGTTTTCGCTCATGATGCCCATGATGGACTTGACCGTGACGGACTTGCCGGAGCCGGACTCGCCCACGATGGCCAGCGTCTCGCCCTGGTGCAGCTCGAAGCCGACGCCGCGGATGGCGTTCAGCTCGCCGCCTGAGGTGGAGAAGCTGATCGAAAGGTCCTTGACCTCGAGGATTCTCTTCATATTATCTGCCATTTGTGCCGCCTCCCCTTAGACCGTCTTCTGCTTCGGGTCGAACGCGTCGCGCAGACCGTCCGCCACCAGGTTGAGGGAGATGATCAGCAGGCCGAAGAACACCGAGGGGATGGCCACCTGGAAGGGGTGGGTCATCAGGGTCTTGTAGCCGTCGTTGATCAGGCTGCCCAGAGAGGCCATCGGCGCGGGAACGCCCAGGCCCAGGAAGGAGAGGAAGCTCTCCAGGAAGATGCCGCCGGGCACGGACATCATCACCAGCACGATGATGGAGCCGAACACGTTGGGGAAGATCTGCTTGAGCATGATGTAGGGGGCGTGCGCGCCCAGGGTGCGGGCGGCGAGCACGTACTCCATCTGCTTGGTGCGCAGCGTATGCGCGCGCACGTTGCGGGCCATGCCCGTCCAGCCGTTGATCATCAGGGCGAGGATGATGGTGTAGAG
>CACYWX010000181.1 GCA_902778205.1 uncultured Ruminococcus sp.
CTGCGTCGGTTCCGGAATTCAGCCAGGCGATCTGCAGGTTCAGGGAGTTCATCATGGAGATGTCACCCTCGGAAGCGCCCATCAGGATCCTTGCCCAGGTGGGACCGTCTGTTCCATCGGCCCCAATATAATTCAGCGGGTTATAGAGATCAACGATATTGTTTCCGTATTCGTCACCGGCCTGGATCTCGGCAATGTCTGCCTGATAAGCGGCCAGCATCTCTGCAAAGGAAGAATAATTCGCGGAATCGGTCTTGCTGGACGCGGATTGTGTTGTTCCGGAGTCAGGCGTTCCGACTTCCCCTGTACTTCCGCTACCTGAATCCGGAGGACCACCGGCACTGTCACCACTCATATCCGGAGGACCACCTGCGCTGTCGCCGCTCATGTCCGGAGGTCCGCCCGCGGAATCACCGCCGGGGCCTCCTTCCATACCGCCGGAGCTGCTGCCGGTGCTGCCCTTGACATACCAGCCATTAATAAACGCTTCCGCACGGTCTGCGTCTGTCATAGCGGCAACCTCGCTGTCAGAAAGAGCTGTGCCGCTGCTGTTAAACCAGGTCCAGTCTTCCGCGTAAGCAAGTCGGTCAATATAATCCTGCAGGCTCTGCTCGAACTCTGCCAGATACAGATCCAGGTAGGTACCGTAATATCCGTTGGTATCCTCATGTCCGGTTTCGTCATATTCAATGGTAAGGGCAATCGTATCAGAGGTATCGCCGTCGCCATTCAGATCGAAGCCGACTTTTGCCTCATCAACGGACAGGTTCTGTGCATTGATATACTCCATATACTCAGCCGCCAGATACTCAGCGAGCTGCTTCTGGAAATCCGTATTGAAGCTGTAGTCCGGATTCAGATAATACTCGAAAGCCAGTGTCATATCCGCTTCGGCAAGAGAGGTGATGGCGCTGTAGGCCATGCAGCCCCAGAGACCGTCGGAGAGTTCCACTTCACTGCCGTTCACTGTGACCGTGGTGCTGTAGCTGCCGTCGGAGTTCTTATAGACGCCGACCGCTCCCTGGGAGATCTCGTAATCATAGAAGTCCGGGTTATTGGAGGTGGCTGCAAGCATGGTGGCATGCGCGCCGCCGCCGGAGCCGCCGGTTGAGACGAAATAGTCCACGCTGCCGGGGAGATTGCCGAGCAGAATGTTGAACTTCACGAAACGAACAGCATTCTTCTGATCCACCAGGCAGGACGGGGCGTCTCCGGTATAGGTTCCATCAGACAGCGTGCTCTGCTTTCCGCGGTTGCCGCAGGCGATATTGATATAGCCTTCCTTGGCATAGGTGGTTCCCGCCGTCTGATTCGATTGTGCGGAGTAGCCCGCTGCGCCGGTGTTGATGATGACTGGAGCGGTTGCTGCCGTATAGACCTGACCGTTGGTGCTGGTCACAGTCGCGTCGTAATCAATAACGAGATTGCCAGAAGCAGTCCCGCTGGTCACATCGGCTGTGCCGTCGCCGTCGGTATCCACACCCTTAACATATGCGCCGGGTACGCAGACGGATACACCCTGATAATCAGGAAGCTCTGCATTGGTGACGGCTGTCACAATGGCCATCGTCCAGGCGTCGGCGTTTTCGGAATACGTCCATTCCGGCTTGATGTTTGCCAGGTTGAGCGCGGACTCAATATCCGCCTTCTGTGCACTGTCCGCAGTGATCACTGTCGTATCAGCAGACTGGCTCTGGCTGTTATCGGCTGTCTGGGGTGTGCTGTCATTTGTCGTTGTTTCGCCTGAGCTTGTGCCGCAGGCCGCAAGCCCCAGGACGAGAGCCAGTGCAAGAAGAATTGCCATAACCTTTTTCATTGCTTTTTCCTCCTTATTTTGTTCCTGTCAGGGCCACACCGTTCACGTAGAGTGTGTAGCCATTGCTGATCACGTTTGCGGCGTCCCCGTTGAACTCCGTCACATAGCTGTCGCCGGTCAGCGTCCAGGTGCTGGTGCTGTCGAGGGTAACGGCAACTGTCCCGGCCTCGGTGGAAACAGTCGTTCCGCTGGCATTGGTGATTTCTCCGTCAATATAACCTTCGAAGCTGGAGCCGTTCGTCAGATTCAGGGTCAGCGTGGAATTGCTGCCGACTTTGACCGCTCCGGAAAGCTTCTGGGCAGAAGCGTTCAGCGTTGCCTCATTGCTGCCGCCGCTCCATCCGTCATCGCAGACGGAAAGAAGAATGTTGTCAGCGTCCTCGTTGGTAATCGTAACCCCTTCCAGTGTGATGACCGCGTTGGTGTTGGTCACATGGAAAACGTGTCCATTCTTGCTGGTAAGGCTGCCGCCGGTCATGGTGAAATGGCTGGTACCGCTGTCCGCGTCTCCGGACATGGACTGGTAGATCATGATGCTGTCCAAAAAGGTGGCGTTGCCGTTACACTTGGTATTGTTTGCCGTAAGGTCGCAGTCCGTCAGCTCAATGGAGTTCAGGCCTTCGATGCAGACGCCCTCGGAAAGGTTCGAGACCAGCGTCGCATTGGCCACATGGATCTCCGCAGTAGAGTAGATCGCCGGGGAGCCCAGGCCATTGGAGGTATAAGTACCGCCGTCCACGTAAACCGTGCCGCCGCCTCTGTCGGTGCGGATCGCTGCGGAGGACCTGCCACTGGTGGTGACGTCCAGATCATAGGCATAGGTGGTGCCGCCGCCTGTGGTCATAATGCCGCCGGAGCCGTCACCGGTTGTAACGATCTTCGTATCCCGAACAATGACCGTAGTACCGTCGCCGGAAGCTCCGTTCTGACCGCCGTTGCCACCGTAGCTAAAAACGCCGTTTGCGCCGTCTGCGTCAGAGGTGATCGTTCCGCCGGTGATGGTGGTCGTAGAACCGTCCTTCACAAGGACAGCCGCATTCAGGCCATAGAAGTTGCAGTTGTCGCCGCCGTCGGAGTCGCCGGTTTTCGTCACCGTCGGATTTGTGATCGTGACCTCATCAGAAGTGGAGATCAGCAGGGCGCTCTCGTCAGCCGTGGTACTGGCGTAGGTCTGACCGCTCTGAGAATCTCCGGAAGTAATCTCAACAGACGCTGTGTAATCGATATCCGCGCTGCTTCCGCCGGGAGCTCCGCCAGGCGCACCGCCGGGACCTCCGTTTCCATCCGGCTTGTCCGGCGGGGTGTCCCCCGGACCACCTTCAGGGAGTTCGCCGGGGAAATCATCGGGCACGTTGCTTTCTGTGTTTTCAGAATTGTCGCTTGCAGTAGCGGTCTCAGACTGCTCTGCTGCAGAGGTTGTATTATCAGTATTAGTGGATGCGCTGCTTCCGCAGGCTGCAAGGCTGATGACCAGCAGCGCCGCGAGCAGAAGAGCGATCAAATTTTTCAATTTCTTCATAAAGAAAACCTCCCTTACGTTTGATGAGCTCATTGTAAGGGAGGTTCCTTGAAACAAGATTGAAGTTTTATTAATTTTTTACGGGGATCGATACCGTGAACCGGATCTTGCCGTCCTGGCTGGAGACTGCAATATTCCCGCCATGTTTTTCCGCAACTGCCTTTGCTATGGAAAGGCCAAGACCGTAATGATGCCCGTCGCTGCTGCGGGCTTCATCGACTCTGTAAAAACGGTCAAAGAGATGTTCCAGCTTCTCCGGAGGGATCTCATCCCCATCGTTGACTGCGCTGAGCGCTGCCATATGGCCCTGACGCTTCAGTGACAGTTCGATCTCACTTCCCGTCCCGTGCCTTACCGCATTATCCAGCAGGATAGATGTGAGCTGCGTCAGCTGGGCCTGGTTGCCTGTGACGTGGATATCATCGTCAATGTCGCTTTGGATCGTTTTCCCCTGATCGAACGCGACGCTTTCAAAAGCAAGCACCTCACCAGTGACGACCCGGGAAAGATCGACCGTTTCCATGGGCGTTTCCGTATTTTCCGCTCTGGAAAGATCCAGAAGCTGCTTCACCAGATCTCCCATGCGTTCATTTTCGTATTGGATATTTGCCAGCCACTCGTTTTCTCCCAACTCTCTGGAAAGAAGCTCCGCATTAGTACTGATCACAGCAACCGGTGTCTTCAGTTCATGGCTGGCATCAGAGATAAACTGCTTCTGCTGTTTATCGTTTTCCTCCAGGGGACGGATAATCCGCCGGGAAAGAACGAGAGATATAAAGAACAGGATAACAATGGACGCCCCGCCGATGATAAGGACATTGTGCAGAAGCGTCCTCATGCTGCTTTCCGTCACCGTATCATCGATAAACGCTACAAGCGTATATCCCGGTTTGCTGCTGATCTGATAGGACAGGTTATCAAGTCGTCCTGCGGTTTTGCTCTTTGCCAGCAGTTCCCGGGCAATCGAGATCAGTTCATCCTCGCTGTACAGACCATTCGCTCCATCATTTACGGAAAGCACGGTATCGTTCTCTGAAAACGCGACAGAGTAAAAAGTGGACAGCTGAAAACCCGGCCCTAAATCCGGAGGCGGATCGCCCTTTTGGGGGCCCGAACCGGGGAGTTCCTGATTGCCGGGCTTCACATCCGGCGCTTTTCCCGGTTCAGACTGCTGGTCAAGAGAATAAAGCTCCACATATTGTTCCAGCATTTCCGAACTCTGCTGACGGATCTCATGGTAGCTTGCCAGCATGATCACGGACAGGGTAACGCCGAACAGAAGAATAAGCGAGAGCATGATCGACAATACGATCTTTTTTCTGGATCTGCTAAACATCTTTTTCCCTCAATTCATATCCCAGTCCGCGCACCGCCTTGATCTCCACCTTGGAGCCGACAAAGGCCAGCTTCTTCCGTGTGAAGGACATATATACCTCCACGTTGTTGTATTCTGCCTCATTCTCAAAGCCCCAGATCTTTACGGCAAGCTGCTCCCTGGTCATAATCTGTCCCTGGTTGCCGAACATGTATTCCAGAATGCGCAGCTCTTTTTCTCCGAGCCGGACACTTTGCCCGGTGGAATTACAGGTCAGTGTTGCTTTTGCTGTATCAAGGGAGAGGTCGCCGAATTTCAGACTTCCGTCCTGAAAGCTTGCGCTCCGCCTGCCAAGGGCACGGAGCCTGGCCAACAGTTCTTTGGTCTGGAACGGCTTCGTAAGGTAGTCATCCGCACCGCTGTCCAGACCCTCCACCTTATCATCCAGCTGACTTTTTGCCGTCAACATCAGGATCGGTGTTTTGATGCCGTTATTTCTCGCACGACGGGCGACCTCGAATCCGTTCATCTCCGGCATCATCACGTCAAGGACGGCGATGTCATAAACACCGCTCTCCAAAGCAGCCAAGGCAGAGGCACCATCTGACATATGGTCAACATCGTATTTTTCCTGTTTCAACAAGGCCACAAGGGCCGCTGCCATTCTTTTTTCGTCTTCAGCCAGTAGGATCCGCATATCATCACCGCCTTTCAAACTCTATGATACAGACAAAAGATTGAGAGAAGATTGAAAACAGAATGCTTGGATTTATCTTTCAAATAACTCTCCGAAAGATGTTAGTAGTCCAGGAAAGTGATGAGTGAACTTGCTTTGAGCTATCTGCTTTGCTTGATAATATACAGTTTTTCAGCCCTGAAGCAGCAAGTAGTATTAATCCCGCCCGTGATACCAAAGCGCTGATAAACGGCGTTTTTACTGCATACTTGTTACATTTCTCTCGAAAAAACGTTTTATCCATATGGTAAAGAGTTACATCTAGGGCATATTATCCATTTCACTTTTCAGAGGCATTTGTTTCAAAAGCTCGTATCTCCTCAAAAATGGAGTCCAACTGAGATGATACAACTTCTTTCGTATCATCATCGTTATTTTGGAAAGCTGTTGATTTAAAATACAGCTTATATCCTTTAGCAAGATCACCTAACCCACAAATATCAGACAAGCGGACAAAGGCATCTTTCATTTCTTTGGTGAGGTTCTGGCAGTAGAAGTAGAGTTGAACAAAGAATTCTCCTTTATAATTCGTAATCTCATAAAAGTAGAAATTCTTTGTTTTCCACGGGCTGAGCTTTTCTGTCGATTCAGGAATCAGCGAGTTCAATGTCGGCGTTGTAAAGCGGACATATCTTCTCTGGCTGTTCACCTCGTCATAACATATTGAGCCAGCTGCTCTACGAGTCTCGCACCATTCCTTAGCTATCTCCAATCTGTCGAGTTCTTTCTCATTACCTTTGTTTTGCCTTGCGCTATAAACGAAGTCCTCTTCTATATCAAGGTTATATTTTTTCAAAAGCGCTCGTATAAAGCAGATGCAATCATAAGCGGAGTAGCCGGTACTGATATAGATATCCGCATCCTTTTTGAGTTTGACCGGATTCCGGATTGCTGCTTTGTCATAAGCAAAGACCGGACTAGCCCAAGTCGGGAAAGGCTCCAGGTTGCTAGCCATCTGCTCTATAACCGTTCCGTCGAGTTCATACAGCTTTCTGGCAACAGAGCGGACCATCACAGCAAAGCTGTCAACATTTACACGCTCTCCAAGAAGTTCGTAGTAGTTGACGTATTTGTAGGTTGCATTCCTAGGATTACCTATTTGCCTGCGCGACCACCAAGGACTGCAGCAACAACTGCATCCATGAGGATGTCCTGAAGGAGCTGGCAGCCGAGGCGCTTGGCCTTTCCG
>CACYWX010000182.1 GCA_902778205.1 uncultured Ruminococcus sp.
ATGCCTTTCTGCAGTTTGTTTCTGGAAATCATTGCCATTTTTCCGGTAACGGAATTTTACCATAATCTTCCAGGAAATGCAAGAGAGGCGCGGGAGAAAATATCACTGAAAATCCCCCTTACCGATTGGAAGATTTTACCAAAAATGACGTTCTTCCGCGCCGTGCGGAGCTGAGTGCGGCCGCGGACTTTGACAGAATTCGGAGGTTTTATGCCCTATCCGTCGATTTTGTGGAACGGGACCCTCGCCGAAAGCCGGGAGCGGGTCCCCGCCGTACCCGAAAGCACGATCCGGGATCTGCTGGCCGAGGACGATATCCGCGCCCGCAGCATCCCCTTTCTGCGGATCCCCTGCCTGCCGGAGGAGATCCCGGGCCGACAGCGGCTTCTGATGCGGATGCTGGACGACCCGGTGTTCGCCGGACGCGTCGAGTCTCTCCGGGACGGCATCTCCGACGCGGAGCAGATGTTCGGTGAGATCGGCCGCGCGGAGTCGGAGGAGGAGAAGATCCTTCTGTTCCTGCCCGCCATGGACCGGTTCTGCGCCCTGGCGGACCGAATGGCGGAGTGGGCCGGAGAAGAGGACCGGATCGGCGAGGTGGGCTGCTTCTGGCGCGGATGGCTGGACAACGTGGCCAACGCCGCCTACCGGAAGCGGTGCTCCGATATTCTGGAAAAGCACGTCCCCGCCTTCCGGCTGAAGATCCACGGCTCCTCCGTGACGGCCTGGGAGCGGAAGAACGACGTCCGCGGCGACATGGAGAAATCCATCCGGGACATGGGACTGGAGGACGCCATCCCCCAGGCGCGGTATCCCCAGAAGGCATCCCTCCCCGTCGTGAAGGGCTACGCCGACGCCTACAACGTCTATACCGGACTGGCCCGTTCCTTCTGGGAGGACTGCGCCGGGGACTACATGGGCGGGAGCCGGGATCTGACCGGAGCTTTCCGCTATCGGGAGGAATTCGAGTTTCTGATGGACGTTTCCGCCTATTTCAAAAGACTCAGAGAGGGCGGCTATCCCCTCTGCCTGCCCCAGGTGTCGGAAAAGCGGGAATTCATCCTGTCCGGCGCGGTGGATCCGTCCCTTCTGAGGCGAAACGTGCCCGGCGGCGAGGCGGTTCCCAACGAGGTGCGCATGACGGACACCGACGGGGAGAGGGAGCAGTTCTTCATCCTCAGCGGAGCGAACGGAGGCGGCAAGACCACCTATCTCCGGACCTGCTCCCTGGCGGCGCTGTTCTTCTCCGCGGGATGCCCCGTGGCTGCGAAGAGCGGACGGTGCATGCCCTTTGACGCGGTGTACACCCATTTCCCCGCCAACGAGAGCTACGAGTCGAACGGCCGGTTTATGGACGAGGCGGCGCGGGCGGACGAGATCATGGAGGCGGCGGGGATGAACTCCTTCGCCGTGTTCAACGAGACCTATTCCGGCACTGACGAGCGGCGGAGCGAAGAGTATTCCCGCAGGCTGGCCGAGACCATGTGGGAGCGCGGGACCTTCGGCATCTACGTGACCCACATCCATTCGCTGACGGGCGGGAAGATCCCCACGCTGGCGGCGATGGTGGACGAGAACGACGAAAACCGGAGGACCTACAAGATCCGCCGGGTGGGGGAGACCAGATCCTCCTTCGCCCGGGACATTCTGGAGAAGTACGGGCTGGACGCGGAGACTCTGTCGGTCCGGATCCGGGAGACGACGGAGAAGAAGGGAGGCAGATGAGCATGGGAGAGCGGTTTACCCTCATCGGGGAGCATCCCCGGGGCGTGCTGGACCGGGCGGAGCGGGACGCGGGCGACAAGCTGCTGAAGGACCTGCAGATCGACCGGGCCTTCCGGATCATCTGTCCGGAGTCCATGTACCGGGAGGACTTTCTGTCGGTGCTGAGAACGCCCCTGACCGATCCGGACCAGATCCGGGAGCGGCAGAGGGTGCTTCAGACCTTTCACAAGGATCCGGCGTTTCTGGACCGGCTCATCGAGGTGGTGCGGAAGATCCTTCTGACCAAGAACATGTGGGACAGCGAGCGCTCCCGCCTCATGGCCTCCCGCCGGGTGAATCCCCAGGACAAGAATCTGGTGCTGTGGGTGGCGCGGGAGAATCTGGTGCTGACGTGCCACTTCCTCCGGATCTTCCTCGGCTGCATGGAGGAGGCGGCGGAGTGTCTGAAGCAGTTCGGAGCTGCCGAGGGCTGGCTCCTGCGGCTCCGGAACAGCGTGGAGCGCATCGCGAGGACCTCGGACGCGGACCGGCTGTCGGCCTTCGCGGACCGGGTGGAGAAGGGGCTGGCCCAGGCGCATTCCTACGACGTGGAATTGGACGTGTCTGAGGACCTCAGGATCGAGTCGCCCTTCCTGTCCGGCTTCGACTACGTGCCCATCGCCAAAAAGCCCGACAAGCCCACGGGAGCCGCCGGACTCTTTGCCTTCCTGACCCGGGACCGGAAGGGAAAGCCCGCAGAGCCGGAATCCGTTCCCTTCGCGGGGGAGGGAATGCCGGAGCGGAGCGTCCCGGTGGAGGGCGTGGAGCTGGAATGGGGACAGGATCTGTCCGCCAGAGCCGTGCAGGAGTGCGACCGGCTGTTCACCTCCTTCCTCAGAACCCTTGTGGACCGGTTCGCCGGGCTGGAGGAGGAGCTGTACTTTTACCGGTGCGCCCTGTACTATATCGACCGCTTCGAGGACCGGGGCGTGACCTACGTCTGGCCCGAGATTCTGCCGGAGGAGGAGAACGCCCTGTCCTGCCGGAATCTGCGGGATCTTCTGCTTCTGACGGAGAGCATGTACGTGCAGTCCGTGATCCCCAACGACGTGGCCTTCGGCAAGGGCGCGGGCGAGAACGGCCTCTCCGGGATGCTGGTGACGGGGAAGAACAACAGCGGCAAGACCGTCTATCTGCGCTCCATCGGCACGGCGGTCCTGCTGGCCCAGTGCGGCCTTCCCGTTCCGGCGGAGGAGGCCCGGATCAGCGTGCGGAGGCGGATCTTCACCACCTTCGCCAAGGCCGAGGGAGAGCTGGTCCCCCAGTCCTCGGCGGGACGCTTCGAGGAGGAGGTGGCCGAGATCGCGGGGATTATCCGTGCCATGGAGCCGGACTCCCTGCTCCTGCTGAATGAGACCTTCCAGACCACCGCCTACGACGAGGGCGCGGACGGCATGGTGCCCATTCTGACCTATCTGGCGGGCTTGGGATGCGGCTTCATCTTCGTGACCCACCTGACCCGGCTGGTGGACCGGTACCGCGCCATGGACCGGGCGGAAAGCGGCGTCACGGTCATGCGCACCAGCGACGATCCCCGGACAAGGTACAAGATCGGGGAGATATAAACAAAAAAAACGCGGATCCCGTTCCATGCAGGCGGGACCCGTGTCTGTTTTTATATCCCCCAGAACCACCGCCGGGCGTATCGCCGGAGAAGATTTTTGTCACGCCGGATCGTCTCCTCAGCCTCCGCCAGAAGACCGTCCAGCGCCTCCCGCTCCTCTTTGGTGACGGTGTGGGGGCTGAACCGGGCCTTCATGGCGATGCTCTGACCGGCCTTCCAGCTGTCGGACCGCTCCGCGCCTGTCCGGGACGCCAGCCGGTCCGCGAACCGCCAGATTATCAGGGCCGCCTCGTTGGGATCCGCTTTCCTCAGGGCGGCCTTCCTCCGCGCCGAACGGACGAGCGGCCACAGGCAGAGAAAGAGCGCGGCGGCCGCGGGGATCCCGATCAGAAACGGGAGAGAGGACGCCCGCTTTCTCTGAGCCGGGACCGCCGGTTCCGTGCGCGGGGAGGCTTCGGCGGGGGTGTCCGGCGTTTCCGGCTCGTTCCGCAGATTGGGCAGGGGAGCCGCGGGATGGTCGGATTCGGGCGCGGACTCATCCTCCTCGGGAACCCCGGCTGAGGGCGTCGTCTCCAGGAGCCGCCAGGAGGCCACAGAGTCGTCGAAGTATTCCACCCAGGCGTGGGCGTCGTCCTCGGTCACCTCCGTCCATCCGCTTCCCTCCGCCCGGACCAGATACCCGGTCACGTACCGCGCGGGAACGCCCAGGCAGCGGAGCAGGATGACGGCGGCGGAGGCGAAATGGACACAGTAGCCCCGGTCACTCTCCGTCAGGAACCAGGGGACGAAGTCGCCCAACTCGGGCATGGCCTCCGTATCCGTGTCGTAGACCGCCGAGCTTCGAACGTAATCCGCCACCCGGAACACCAGATTGGGGTCCGCGGGATCGAAGCGGGAGACGATGTCCGAAAGCGCGGCCCGGGTCCTGTCCGGCACCTGCAAATAGATGCTGAAGACCATGGTCCGGTACTCCCAGGAGATGGGCGCGAAGGGCTTGCCGGGGGCGAAGAGGACCGTGTACTGGGAAAGGGGATCGGAGACCACGTAGGAGTCTTCCGCCGCGGATGCTCCCTGGGGCAGCTCCGTGGCCGTGTAGGGGAGCCACACCAGAGCGGATGCGTCGGCCATCCGGATCCTCAGCTGTTCCTCGGGGGGCGAATCCGTCAGAAAGAGGGACGGGGAATAGACGGAGATCGGCTTCTCTCCATCCGAGACCTTCGCCCCGCTCTGACGCCATCCGTCGGTCTGGTAGAAGCCGTAGGAGACGCCCCTCAGATACAGGGTCCGGGGAAGATCGGAATAGACCTCCATCACGGCCGTATCCATCGGGCGGCGGGGGCCCATGGTCAGATCCGCCCGGTCCGCATAGCGGTTCCAGTCGAAGGCGCCGATGGGAACGGACTGCACGGCGTCCAGCTGTTCCCGGGAGGGAGACGTCCCGCCGCCGGTGCCTCCGCCCGAGCCGGTTCCGTGCCGGGATCCGTTCCGGCGGGAGTTCAGCCTTCCGGCGGCATCCCGCCAGAGCTCCACGGAGCCGGTCACGATGCGGTCAGCGAATTCCGGACGTTCGTAGAGGGTCAGCGCCGCCCGGATCCCGCCCGCGAACAGCAGACCGGGGATCAGCAGGCCCAGCAGGACCGCTCCGGCCGAATCCGCGCCCCTTTCCAACAGGAGGGAGCAGAGGACCAGCGCGGTGTGCAGGGCGGCGAACAGCACCGTCGGCATAAGGGGCGGCATGGCGCTCATAAAGACGGATACGGCGGCGAAGAACAGAAGATCGAAGGCCGTATACCACAGCACGCCCCGGACCCGGGAGAGGAACAGGATCAGCAGCAGTCCCGAGAGGGCGGCGGCGAACAGGGGGATCCAGAAATAGGCCGGCCCGCCGAGCCCGTATTCCAGCTCCTCCGTGCCGGGAGTCTGGCCCAGAGCCAGCTTCATGACCGGCTTCAGCATGGGCACCCGGTAGAGGCGGAGGCAGTACCGGTATGCCTCCTCCAGAGCCTCCTCCCGGTTGAAGAGGATGAGGGCCGCCGTCAGGACCGCGGGAGCCGTCAGCCATAGGACGGGCCGGGACGTCATCAGCACCGCGGCGGCCGTCAGGGCAAACACCGCGCTGAGCAGAAGAAGGGTCTCGTCCTCCGTTCTCAGGTGCGCCGTTGAGCGGAGGATCTCCAGATGGACGAACACCGTTCCGAAGACCGTGACCGCGCCGGAGAGGGAGGACTGCAGACGGGACCTGAGCGTCATGACCGCGCCTCCTTCTCTTCGCCCTCACGCCCCTCTGCGATGCGGTACACCCAGTCCGAGGCGGGCAGGGAGACGGAACCTGCGGGAACGGCGGCGGACAGGGGCGAGGACATGAGCCGCTCCGTCAGGGCGAAGAGATCGTCCCGCACCTCCACGGAAAACAGGCTCCCGTCGGACAGGCAGGCCGCCGCGTGAGGGATGTCCCGCTCGAGCAGCGCGCCGCTGACCCAGACCAGACGGTCCAGCACCCGGTCGGCCTCGTCACGGTCCGCGCGGGAGGGCATGGAAAAGGTCAGAAGAGCCCGGCGCGCCAGGGATTCCTGAGGCTCCCGCACCACGGGCACGTCGGTTTTCGCCGTGGCCTTCCAGTGGACGGAGCGCATGGGATCTCCCGGGCGGTATTCCCGGAGCTCGTGGATCTCGGAAAACCCTCCGCCGGGCCGGGACCGGGTGGCCGAGACGCGGAAGAATTCGAAGTCCGGCGCGGGGTTCGGCTCGGCGGGAACGGGAGGGACCGTCAGCCGGACGGGAGGAGGCGTCGGGACGGCAAACCGCCAGATCCCGAGAAAATCGCAGAGGGAGGCCTGACGGATCTCCGCCTGCCAGACGCCGCTGTGGACCGCCTGAAAGACGATGCTCCCGTCCGTCGGCGCGTCGAAGGTCATCCGGTCCTCACGGTCCTCCATGAGGTCCCGGAATACCACCCGGAGCCTGCCGGGCAGAACGGAGGGACGGTCCTTCACACGGATGCGGAACAGAAGGGTGCATTCATTTCCACGCGGCACGGTCCGGGGCGATCCGATCTCCGCAGCCCGTCCTCTGAGAAAGGGCAGGGAGAGCAGAAGGGAGAAGAAGGGAAGGGCCAGGGTTGCGGCGAACAGATAGACGGACACCATGCCGTCGTAGAAGATCCAGAAAGCGGCGGCTCCGGCCAGGGAGAGCCCGTAGACGATGCGGCGGCCGGCCATGTCACACCTTCGGAGCCGGGAT
>CACYWX010000183.1 GCA_902778205.1 uncultured Ruminococcus sp.
GATGCACATGCCCGAGATCTGCATCACCTACGGCCAGACCGAGGCCAGCCCCGCCACCACCATGTCCAAGACCACGGACTCCATCGAGACCCGGGTGAACACCGTGGGCGGACCCATCTTCGGGGTGGAGTGCAAGATCGTGGACCCGGAGACCGGAGAGGACTGCCCGGACAACGTGGACGGCGAGTTCTGCGCCCGGGGCTACAACATCATGAAGGGCTACTACAAAATGCCCGAGGCCACGGCAGCGGTCATCGACAAGGACGGCTGGCTCCACTCCGGCGACCTGCTCCGGCGTCTGCCCGACGGCAACTACAAGGTCACGGGGCGGATCAAGGACATGATCATCCGGGGCGGTGAGAACATCTACCCCAAGGAGATCGAGGACTTCATCTACACCTACCCGAAGGTGGAGGACGTGCAGGTCATCGGCGTGCCCGACAAGGCCTACGGCGAGGAGATCATGGCCTGCGTCATTCCCAAGCCTGGCGAGGAATGCACCGCGGAGGAGATCCAGACCTACGTCCGGGACCACATGGCCAAGCACAAGGTCCCTCGGTACGTAGTGTTCGTGGACTCCTTCCCCATGAACGCGGCGGGGAAGATCCTGAAATACAAGATGCGGGAGGAAGCCGCGAAGCTGCCCGAATTCCGCGAGGCGGCGGGGATTGTCACGGCGTGAGGCGAAGGGATGCGGTCCGCGGCCAGGCAAGGCTTGAATATAAGGGATATTCCAAAATCATCCTTTCAAAAGAGGATCCTCCGGGATCCTCTTTTCCGTTGACAGAGCCCGGCGGGCGGTGGTATAATACGTGCGGTGCAGAACGCGCGGGAGAGGAGCCGGAAGGATCATGGAATACAGAGTCCAATATAAAGTGAACAACCGCACCGACGGGCCGGAATGGGGACGCTTCGCCCTGAGGGGGGAGATCGGCCGCCGGATCGATCAGTACAACGAGAGGGGCGTGAAGAGCCCGCATGCCCGGGAAGAGGTGTTCACCGAGGCCCGGTCGTATTTCCGGGATCAGCAGGACGACGCGCTCCGGGTGGGCTACTGGCGGGGCGAGTTCTGGGGCAAGCTCATGCTCAGCGCCGCCCGGGTCTGCCGCATGACCGGGGATCATGAGTTCCGGGACTTCCTCCGCCGGGAGACCTACGCCCTTCTGGAGTATCAGCGTCAGGACGGGTATCTCGGCACCTACCGGGACAGCCGGAACATGATCCGCTGTTCCCTGAAAGCGGGCATGGAGGACGCTGGCTGGGCCTGCAACTACAACTGGAACGTCTGGTGCCGCAAGTACACCCTCTGGGGTCTGCTTGAGGCGGCGGATCTGCTGGACGATCCCCATGTGCTCTCCTGCGCGGACCGCATGGCGGAGCAGCTTCTCTCCGATCTGGAGGCCCTGGGCGTGCGGCTGAAGGATACGGGCGTCATGAGCGGCATGCCCTCCTGCTCGATCCTGAAGCCCATTCTTATCCTGTACCGGCTGACGGGGAAGAGGAAGTACCTGGATTTCGCGCGGTCCGCGGCAGACGAATGGGAACGGGAGGACGGAGAGTGCCCCAACCTCATCGTGAGCGCCATGCGAGCAGAGTCCCCCATCCGCTGGTACGACCGGGACCGCTCTCCCGCCGCCCGGGAGGTCTTCTCCGGCGGAGCGGGCACCGACGGGGACGAGTGGATCGCCAAGGCCTACGAGATGATGTCCTGCTTCGACGGGATCTGCGAGCTGTACCGGATCACCGGAGAGGAGAAGTACCTTTCCGCCGCCGTGCGGTTCTGGGAGGCGGCCTCCCATCCCGACGGGGCCACGGAGATCTGCGACGTGATCCACTGGATGCGCCTTTCCTGGGAGCTGTACCGCATCACCGGGGAGGCCCGGTTCGTGGACGCCTTCGAGCGGGCCTTCGTCAACGCCTTTCTCGCCGGCATGTACGACACCGGGGACTTTTGCGCCTTCTTCATCCGCAGTCACGGACGCCACTACGATGCGGTCATGCAGTGCAAATCCCGTTTTCAGAACTGCTGCCTCAACAACCTGCCCCGGGGATACGTCAACGGAGCGCAGGCGGCGGTCACGGCAGGCGAGGACGGGATCCGGATCAACCTCCCCCTGCCTCTGACAGCGGAAGTTGACCGTACGAAGATCACCGTCGGCGAAGGGTACCTGACCTCCGGTGAAGTCACCGTCACCGCCGTGCGGGAGGAGGAGGCCGGGGAGGGGACGATTCTCTTCCGCATCCCGGACTGGAGCCGGACAACCATCGTCACGGACGAAGCCGGGAACCTGACCGCCGGGGAGCCGGGGACCTTCCTCACCCTGCCGCTCACGCCCGGACATCATGTGTTCACTCTCCGCTTCGACATGACGCCCCGGATCCTCGATTATGACGGACCCGTGGAGGAGCTTCCGGCGTCGGATTACCACGTTCAGCGGTGGCTCGGCACGAAGGGGACCCAGTCGGAGGTTCCGCGGGACATCATGCTGACCCGTCCCATGAGCACAGTCCGCCGGGGAGCCCTGATTCTGGCCCGGTCGAAAAAGATCGGCTCGGATGAGGCGGATATGTTCTCCGGGGAGACCGTCTGGGGCCGCAATGTGACTGCCTCAGCAGAGGACGTCCGGGAGGAGGAGGGCTTCCTCTGCCGGTGCCGGATGGTGTTCCGGGATCCGGACGGGGAGGAGAGGACGTACGACATGTGCGACTACGCCTCCGCCGGGAACTTCTCCTCGGACGATCCCCGGATCTTCACGCTGTTTGTTTGAATCAGCCCTCCCGGACCATCCGGACGAGAAATTCCTCCGTTCCATCCTCCGGTCTTTTCTCGTCCGTGAGCCGGAACCCGTGCCGTTCGTAAAAACGGATGGCGCGGGTGTTTTTTTCCAGCGCCCAGAGAGTTTTTGCCTTCAGCTCCCGGACCGCGTGCTCCAGCAGAACGCCGCCGATGCCGCTCCCCTGACAGCAAGGCTCCGCGAACAGATTCTTCAGCTCGTCCCCGTCGATCCGGGCAAAGCCCTTGACCGCGCCGTCGTCATACACGAAAAACTGCTCCGGAAATCCGGGATCCGTCCGAAGCCGGTCCGCGGTCCGGTCCACCCGCATGTGACCGAGATAGAAGTCGTCATCCCGGAAAATGGGGTAGAAATTCAGCCGGTAGCAGAACGTCAGGATCTCCGCGATCCGCTGTGCGTCGTCGGCGCAGGCCGGACGGACCGGGGAAATCAGTCCGCATCGGCGGTAGATTTTCCCGATGAGGGGGGATTTTTCGGCAATGTAGGCGTCCATATCGTCGGGATGGCGTGCGGCGGCCTCCGTTTTGATCCGTCCGTACTCCTCCGCCTCGTCGGGACGGGTGCGGAGCCGATCCCGGAAGGTCAGGTGGCGGTGCAGCTCCGGGGAATCTGCCGGGCAGACGTAAAGATGGTGCGTCATGAGATGGGGCTTCCCGTCGTACCGGAAGGCCTCCCGGGATGGAATGCCCAGATCCCCCTCATGACGGTATCCCGCCCGCTCCAGCGCGTCTCTCACCGCCGGAAAATCCGCTATGGACGGAATCACCAGATCCAGATCGATCACCGGCTTGGCGGAGAGGCCCGGGACGGAGGTGCTTCCCACATGCTCGATCCGGTACGGGATGACGGTCGGCATGACGGCCAGTGCGCGGTCCAGCTCCGCCCGGATCTTTTCGAATTCTTCCGACCACCGGGGATCGTACTTCACCACGATTACGGGCTTACCCACGGCGGTCCTCCCCTCCGCGGGACAGGAACGCCTCCCTCGTAATTTCCCGGTACAGCACCCGATGGATCCGGCCCCGGTAGTCGAGCTCCTCCGTCTGCGGGATCGGCTCCATGCCGTTTTTCTCCATGACCCGGCGGCTGGAGGCGTTTTCCTCGAAGTGACCGGCCCGGACCGCCGACGCGCCCATGCGGAACAGCTCCCCGACGACCGCGCCAACGGCCTCCGTCATGTATCCCCGGTTCCAGAAGTCCGGATGGAGCACGTAGCCGATCTCCACGACGCCGCCCTCCCGGGTCTGCTCGTTCAGAAAGCCCAGAAGACGGTCTCCTTCCTCCTTTTTCAGCGCAACGGCATAGACGAAGCGGTCCGGATCGGCGGACAGGTCCCGGAGCCGGTTCCAGAGGGGCAGGGCGTCCTCCGGCGTCGGATAGTCGGGGAGCAGATAGGTCTCGGCGCACCGTGGACTGCGCAGGATGGAGACAACGGTTTCCGCGTCGTTCTCCCGGAAGGAGCGCAGGATCAGCCGCCGGGTTTCAAGGATCGGGGATTTTTGCAGAAGAGCGGTGTCGGACATGGGATGCCTCCGGATGGTTGTTTTTCTCCATTGTATCACAGAATTGCCGGTTTGAAAAGTTCCAAACGGAAACAGCGCGAAAAACCCGTCGGGAGCGAACCCCCGGCGGGTTGACAGGTCATTCGGACGGTTTCTTTTCAAACAGAGGCCGGTCCCGGAACTGAGAGCCGCGGTGATGGCCCCGGTTCCTCAGATAAGCGGCCCGGACGGAGGCGATGAGTGTGACGATCACGTTGCGCATGCTCATGTTCCACAGACTTGCGATCCGCCTTTCCCGCCCGCTGACGGTCACGGTTTCCACGGATATAATGCCCATCTTCGCGAGAGCTACCCCGACCTCCTCGGCCCGCGCGGGATCGACGCCGCTCTTCTTCATGAGGACGGAGAGCTCCGTGTGGGACGGCTCCTCGGCGCAGAGGGTCAGGAGGCAGCGGTAAACGTCGGGATCCGAAAGCGGCGCGAACCACCCCGGGATCCGCTCGTCGCGCAGGACGGATGCCCAACCCTCCGAGGGCTCAAGAACCAGGGAGAGGAAGGGAAAGGTGTCGCAGTCATACAGCACCCCGTTTCCCTCCTGCCGGTTGATCTGGTAGGAGCGGGTCACGGGCGCGCGGGAGGGATCCTTCTTTTCCTCCTCCGACAAGGGGGCGAGGGGCGCGGGATCCTCCCCGAAGTATGAATGGAAATAGGACTGAAAGGAAGCGGCCATGATCCGGAAGAGCTGCCCGGTCCGCTCCTCCTCCGGAAAGGAGGACAGCCAGGCCGTGATCTCCCCATAGAGATGATCGGGCTCGGCGGGACGGTGATCGAAGAGCGCGTCGATGGAGACGTTCAGCGCGTCAGCCAGATCGGGGAGCAGGGAGGGATCGGGCAGGGAGTCCGCCGTTTCCCATTTGCTCACCGCCTGTCCGGAGACGCCGATCCGCTCCCCGAGGCTCTCCTGGGACAGGCCGGCCGCCGTTCGGTACCGGCGGATCGATTCCGCGAAGGTCATACCGTCCCCTCCTTTCCGCTCTCCCCGTCGAAGGGTCTGACCGGGCGGTACACGTCGTTGAAGGCGTGGTACCAGTACTCCTCGCCGAGGAAGGCCTCGTATGCCGCGCAGAGCACGCCCATGAGAGCCGCGCTTCCGTAATAGAAATGCGCGATCCGGACGGGCCCCTCCTCCAGCTCCGCGTCCTCGGGTTCCAGCCGGAGCAGCCCGGCAAGATCCTCCGCCTGCTCCGCAGAGATCCCGCCGACCTCGGCCAGATACTCCAGGGTGAAGGTCTCGGGGAAGTCCGGGGTGTACATTTTCCGCAGGAGCCGGATGACCCGGGGATCGGAGAGGACGGCGAACCGCTTGGCCAGCGCTTCCGCTCCCTCGTCCATCCAGGCGAAGTTGTTTTCGTTGGGCAGCAGCATGAGGATCATGTTGTTGTCCCGGGATTTCACGGCCTCGGCGAAGACGGCGGAGCAGGCGGCCCCGGATTTGCGGGAGCCCGGGAACCGCTCGTCCCAGAGGGGGGAGGGCAGGACGGGTTCTCTGAGAGCGTTGTTCGCCCCGTCCCGGCTCCAGTTTTGTTTACATAACCGGGTGATGGTTTCGGTCAGCTGCATAACGCTGTTCAGAGCCTCTCCGAAGCAGGCCGTACCCGCCTCCCCGAAGCTCCCGGCGTTTTCATAGACCGGACGGAGCCCTCCGGATCTCCCCAGAAGCTCATCCGTTGTGATGCCGAAATGCTCCGCCAGAGCCACAAGGGAGGCGGCGTCCGGCTCCGTTTCGGCCGTTTCCCATTTGGAGACGGTCCGGTTGGAAATACCCAGGGCCTCCGCCAGCGCGGTCTGGGTCTCTCCCGCGGCTCTTCTCACCGCCGCGATGGTTTCCGATAACTGAGACATGATGATTTCCTTTCGTCGTTCTCTGAATGATCCGCCCACAGTCCGCGGAGTGTCTGAGGGCGGGATTTTCTGCCGGCAGGATCATCTTATCACAACCGACGGTGGGACGCAATGGAGGCGCGGAGGAGGAATTCCCGGTTTTCGGGAAAAAAGGACAGCGGTTTCATACACCGCTGTCCTTTTACAAAGCATCCGGAGATCAGCCCTCGCCCTCCTCGTAGGCCTTGATCATCTTCTCGAGGCTCTTAGCCACGGTTTTGGACACCGATTTGGTGGAGGAGGCCAGGTCCCGCTTGTCGTTGATGAACATGCCCGCCACAAAGCCGTCGCGGATGGTGCCCTGGAAGTAGGAGTCGCCGAAG
>CACYWX010000184.1 GCA_902778205.1 uncultured Ruminococcus sp.
AACCTCTGGCGCGCCGGGCGTTTTTCCTGTATAATGGGGGAGAACGGATCACAACCGCGAAAGGAGTCATCATGAAGGTTTACGAAATCGATCTGAAGCTGGGGGCGTCGGAGCCCTTCGGCCTGTGGCACATCTCGGACAGCCACCTCTGTCTGGCGGACGAAAGGGACAACGAGCGGAAGAACAAGCTGGCCGAATCCCGCGGAATCAGCTTCACCGGCGGGCATCCGGAGCGCATCCTGCAATACGCGCGGGAGCAGTTCGAGGCGGTCCGGGAGAGCGGCGACACCCTGATCTACACCGGGGACTTCTGCGACTTCGTGTCGGAGGCCAATCTGGACTGCGCGAAGGAGCTCTTCGGCACCGTGGACGCCTTCGTCTGCGCCGGGAACCACGAATTCAGCCAGTACGTGGGAGAGGCCTGGGAGGACGAGGCGTACAAGGCCATGTCCTTTGAGCATGTGAAGGAGTCCTTCCCCGGGAACGACATCTGGTATTCCGAGCGGATCCTGCACGGCGTCCGCTTCGTGGCTGTCGACAATAACTATTACTACGTGCTTCCCGAGCAGCTGGAGCGGTTCCGGAAGGCGCTCTCCGACGGGATCCCCACGGTCCTCTGCGTCCACAATCCCCTCTATTCGGAGAACACCTATGAAACCATCATGAAGGGCAAAGCCCCGGACGAGCCTCCCTATCTCTGCGGCTGTCCCTACAATCTCCTGCTGAATCTGAACGACCACCGCAGACGCCAGCAGACCACGAACGACGTGACCCGGGAATTCGTGGACCTCTGCGAGTCCTCCCCGAATCTGAAGGCCATCCTGGGGGGGCACCTCCACCGCTTCGCCTCCTGTACCATGAACTCCGGCATCCCGCAGATCGTCGCGCCCGGAGGGTATGCCAACGAGGTGGTGAGGTATCACATCACCTGATGAGGAAGGAAACACTCCGCGTTTCCGATTGAATGCCCCTGCGCGGGGCGGGCGGTGGGAGGGACCCAGCTCAAGCCGCCGGGTTTGCTTGCAAACCCACCCCTCCCACGGGTCCCTTGGCTATATGGTATTTCAAACAGCTCGCCTCTGAATCCAACCTTGATCGCACACTCCACGCTTCGCGACCAAACATACCGACATCAATGGCGCGGACCCAATTCGGAAGCCTAAGAATATCATGATCAAAACGCGCGTCCATTTACACGGCCGCGATGTGGAGAAGATGAAACAGGGTGTTCAACCACGCGGATTCAAGTTTGACTGATTCAAGTTTGACTAAAGACAGGAAACCGGAATCTGAAGTCCATCACCCTTTCCAATACGCGCTTCGATCGCTGTTTCCGAGGTCCCCGAGAAAACCAAAAAACTGCGTTTTTTGACGCAGTTTTTTGCATGTTTCGGCTTCACTGACACAGTTCGCGCGGGGACATGAGATGTGCAATCAGGCTTGTATGCAGATATGAGCTGTCAGGATTATGCTCCCCGGCCGGGGACCCTCCGGGGAGGGGGACGGCCTGAGTTCCCCTCCCCGATGCCTCGGCGCACAGCGGATTCCTCTGGAAACGCGAAGCGTTTCCTTCCTCATAGTGTAGTAACACTATGAGTCTTTATTCCAGCTCCACCTTCACGGGCTTGCCGGTGGCCATGGATTCGTTGCAAGCCATGGTGAAGGCCACGGACTTGAAGGCGTCGCGGTAGGGAGAGCGGACTTTGGAGCCGTCGCCGGAGATGACCGCCTCGATGAAGGTGCGGTCGCAGAGGATGCCGGCGTCCCCTTCCTCGCGGTAGACGATGCTTCCGCCGGCCGCGCCCAGAGCTCCGTCGCCCTTGATGACGAAGCCGTCCTTGCCCTCTTCCGGCTCGGCGGGCTTTTCGCCGAACACCTCGAAGGTGCCGAGGATCTTCAGCTCCGCTCTCTTGTCGCGGGAGGAGAAGATGATCTTGGAGTCGAAGGAGTTGCCGCTGGTGGCGTAGTCGCCGGTGGAGATGGTGCCGATGGTGCCGTTCCTGAACTTCACGATGGTGACGGAGCAGTCGTCGGTGTTGTAGTCCGGGATCCCCTTCACGAAGCCGCGGGTGCCGTAGGTGCAGACCTCCTCCGGCTCGCCGAAGGTATAGCGGATGATGTCGAACTGATGGATGGTCTGCTCCACGATCTGGCCGCCGGAGAGATCCTTGTCCTTCCACCAGAACACGCCGGGAACGCCGCCGATGCGGGTACAGTCGATGAAGACGATCTCATTCTCGCGGCAGAACTTCAGGTTGGGCTCCACCAGCTTGGAATACCGGCACTGGAAGCCGGATGCCGTGATGAGGTTCTTCGCCTCGGCCGCGTCGCGGATCTTCCGGGCCAGGTCCAGATCCAGGGCCAGGGGCTTTTCCACGAAGAAGGGGATGCCCCGGCGGATGGTCTCAAACTCGATCTCCCCGTGGCAGTAAGGCGGGATGCAGATGAAGACCATGTCCGGCTTCACCTCGTCGTACATCTCGATGTAGTTGGTGAAGGCCTTGCCGCTGCCCGCTTCCTTCACGAAGTTTTCCGCGCGCTCGGGGATCAGGTCGCAGAAGCCGGCCAGCTCCACGATGTCCGTGAACTGCTTGAAGTGTCCCAGATGGTAGCTGCCGATGCCGCCGCAACCGATGATGGCCAGTTTTTTCATGTTGGTTCTCCTTATCTGTTGGGATTATAAAGATTCAGACTGCCTTGCCCGGCTCATTCGTACCGGATGATCTCCGCGATCTCCCCGGCGACCTTTTTGTAGTAGTCGTCCCAGGACATCTCCGGATCGGCCTTGCCCACCTCGCCGGTGAGGTATCCGTCGAAGCCGCCCTTCTTCAGCGCGGGTACGATGGCGGCCCAGTTGGCGGAGCCCTCGGTGATGTCCTCCCAGGTGCCGCCGGAGTTGAGTCCGCCGTGCCGCTTGTAGTCCTTCACGTGGACGCAGACGATCCGGCCCGCCAGCACCTCCGCCCAGTACTCGGACACGGAGAAGGCCAGCATGTTCCCGGCGTCGAAATAAGCGCCGATGGCGGGGGAGTTGATTTCGTCCAGCATGGAGGTCATGTCGTAGGGGGAGAGGAAGAAGCCGTTCCACACGTTCTCCAGGCCCACAAGGATCCCGGATGCCTCGATCTCGTCCTTCATGGTCTTGTAGAACTCGATGCTGGTCTCCCGGGCCGCCTTCAGGGTGGTATCCGCGTTCATGCCGCCCGGCACCGTCAGGATCCCCTTCGCGCCCAGGGCCTTCGCCAGCCCCATCTGCTTTCTCAGAAGGACCCGGTAGGCTTCCCACTGGTCCCTGTGTCCGCTCATGCCGCCGGACAGGGAGGTGGAGATGCTGACCACCGGCAGGTTGTACTTCTCGCTGTAGGACCGGATGGCTGCGCAGTCCTCCTCCGTGGTGTTCATGGACAGGCCGTGAGCCGCGCCGGGAGCGTCCAGGTTCAGCTCGATCCCGTCGAAGCCCGCCCGGGAAACCGCCCGGAACATATCCTCCATGCCGAGGGAGCCTTCCACGCTCCAAGCGTTGAGTGATGTCTTCATGTGGTATCCTCCTGTCAGAAGGCAGCCGCTCCGGATGGGATCCGCGCGGGCCGCCGCCGTGTCGTCGATGGACGGAGCGGGAAAATCCGCGCTCCGACAGGTTCAGTATATACCTTTGCCGGAGTCCTGTCAAGAAGGATTGACCAAAAAAGCGCGGACGCGGACAAGTTTTTTATGGATGTTCCACACAGATCCGGGCAGAAAAACAGCGCGGACGCCGGGTCACAGCGTCTGCGCCTTTTCCTGTATCACACAATCTCAAATCCGTCCGTCAGGGCCTGATACGCCCGGTCCGCGTCGCGGCGGGGAATCAGCATACAGATCTTGATTTCGCTGGTGGAGATATTGAGGATCCGCACGTCGGCGTCCCACAGGCATTTGAACACCTTGGCCGCCACGCCGGGTTTTCCCTGCATCCCCTCGCCGGAGACGGACAGCTTCACGGCGGAGGGGTCGATCTCGATCTCGGTTTCCGGGCTGTCGGCGAACTGCTTCGTCAGGATCTCCCTGGCCCGCTCGCTGTCCTCCGCGTGAATGGTGAAGATCAGGTCGTTCCCGTGGCCCGCGGAGGCGGTCTGGAGAATAATGTCCACGTCCACGTTTCCGTCCGCCAGCGCGCCGAAGGTCAGATAGGCCACGGCGGGATTGGCGGGAGGACGGCGCACGTACACCACCGCGATGTTGTCGTCTCTTGAAATGGCATGGATTCCGTACAGCATAGCGTCACCTCAGAATACGAATGATGCGGGCGTCGGGCAGGAGTCTCCTCACCTCGGGAACGGAGCATCCCCGGAGAACAAACTCCGCGCACTCCCCGGGCAGTCTCACGGTCTCCTCCGACGCGGACATAAGGATCTCCTCCGCCTCGGCCGCCGGTTTCCCGGTCCGCACATAGGCGCCGCAGGGGAGCGAATCGAAGGGAATCAGCGTCCCGGCGGGCATTTTCTCAAACTCCGGCATCCTCTCCGCTCCCGCCGCTCCGGACAGAACGGCCGTCAGATCGGACACCAGCGCCGCCGCCGTGGGAAGCCGTCCCGCTCCGCGCCCGTAATACAGGATATCCCCCGTGGACGGAAGCGTGAGGGACACGGCGTTGTAAACTCCGTTGACTCCGGAAAGGGGATGGTCGTCCGGCACGATCATGGGACATACCCCCGCCGAAACGCCGCGCTCAACTGTTACAGCCCGTGCGATGAGCCGGAGGGTGCCGCCCGCCTTCTTCGCGCCCTCCATGTCGAGCGCCGTCACGTCCCGGATCCCCTCCGTGTAAACGTCGTCCGCGTCGGGCAGCATCCCGGAGATCAGGCCGGTGAGGATCATGATCTTGCGCTTGGCGTCGATGCCGTCCACGTCCGCGGAGGGTTCCCGCTCCGCGTATCCCAGCTCCTGGGCCTCCCGCAGGGTATCGGCGAAGGACCGGCCTCCCTGCATGGCGGTGAGGATGTAGTTGGTGGTCCCGTTGACGATGCCGGAGACCTCCCGGACCCGCTCTCCGGCGAAGGAGGTCAGGAAGGGACGGATCAGGGGGATCCCGCCGCCCACGCTGCCCTCGAAGAAATAGTAGCATCCGTTCTCCCGGGCCAGCCGCAGAAGCTCCCCGCCCTTCTCCGACACCAGCTCCTTGTTGGAGGTGACGACGGATTTTCCGGCTCTCAGGCACGCGGCGGTGAATTCGTACGCCGGTCTGAGCCCGCCCATGGCCTCGCAGACCGCGCTCACCTCCGGATCCTCGAGGATCGGATCGATGGAATGCACGACGCGGTTCCCGAGGGGGGAATCCGGAAAGTCCCGCAGGTCGAGGATATAGCGGATCTCCACCCCGTCCCCGACGGTCCGGCGGATCTGCTCCGCGTTTTCCTCAAGCACCGTGGGGATGCCCCCTCCCACGATTCCGAAACCCAAAATGGCGATCTGTTTCATAGCGACCTCGATTCCGATCCGCCCGGCCGCTCCGTTCTTTCCGGACGGGGCCCCGGCACGCGCTTCCCGAATAATACCTGATTATACCGCAAACGCCGGCTGAAATCAAGCGGGGACGGGGGGATCGGATAATAATTCATTTATTTGTAACAAATTTCACTTCCCCGGCTTGTCGGAAACGTACTCCCCTTCCCCGCCGGCTTCCTTGGAAAAGGCCAGGGCGAAGAGCTCCGCGATCCGGTCCCCGCGGTCCGACAGACGGAGCCACCCGAAGAGGCACTCCAGTCCCGTGGCGGCGCAGTATTCGGCCAGGGTCGCGGATTTCGGCAGGTTGCTGTGACCCATGTTCCTCCCCCGGCGGTAGACGTCCGACTCCTCCTCCGTCAGCGCGGGAAGGATCCTCGCCGCCGCCCGGGCCTGGACCTTCGCGGTCACATAGCCGAGGGACTCCACGCTGGGACGCCGGACGCCCTGCCTCACCAGGAACTCCCGGACGCACAGCTCCCACACCGCGTCCCCCAGATACGCCAGCCGGGAGGGGGACAGCTGGGTGGGATTCAGTTCTCTTTGATTCTCAGACATGATGTTCATACAAAGGCGGGACTGCGCTCCGGCCCGATCCGGTTTCCCGGCGGCGTCGGACACGGTCCCGCTCCGATTCGGTTGTCAGTCAGGGGCCTTCGTCCCGTTATACCACGTTCATGAAGTACCGCATGCGGATCTTCTCGAGGAACGGCAGAGCGGCGTAAACGGAGCTCTGGATCTCCTTCAGGTATTCGGCCAGCGTGCCCAGCTCGCGGAAGCTCAGGGTGCCGCCGAACTCCTCCTTCTCGATCAGGTCCATGACGTCGGTGATCTTGTGCTTGGAGATGTCGGCGTAGTCCTCGCTGATGCGGACGGCGTATTCCGTGGGCAGCTCGCCCGTCTGCGGAGGAACGCCGAGGCCGGAGAACACGTCGAAGATGGCGTCGGTGATGGCACGGGCGGAGGCGTGGATGTCCGTCTCGCCCGCCTGATACTTCTGCTCGGAGG
>CACYWX010000185.1 GCA_902778205.1 uncultured Ruminococcus sp.
AGGTAATCGAAGCCCCAGACCTTGTCCAGCAGCTGATCCCGGGAGAACACGTGGTTGAAGTGGGAGGCCAGGAAGTAGAGCAGCTCCAGCTCCTTCGGGGGGATGTCCACCGCCTTGCCGTTGAGCTTCAGCTCGTACTTCTGCTTGGAGATCTCCATGTTTTCAAACTTGATGGTCTCCTCGTCGTTCTGGTTGTCGTGGGCGGAGTACCGTCTCAGGACCGCCTTCACCCGTGCGGAGAGCTCCTTCATATCGAAGGGCTTGACCACGTAGTCATCCGCGCCCAGCTCCAGTCCCACCACCTTGTCCAGGACGTCGTCCTTGGCGGTGATCATGATGACGGGCTTGGAGGAGATGGCCCGGATCTCCCGGCAGACCTGGTTGCCGTCCTTGTTCTTCGGGAGCATCAGATCCAGAAGGACAAGATCGGGCTCGTACATCTTGAAGAAGCTGATGCCCTCCACGCCGTCTCCGGCGGTCTTGACCTCATATCCTTCGTTCTCAAAGAAATAGCGGAGCAGATCGCAGATGTTGGGATCGTCGTCAATGACCAAAAGCTTAGTTCCCATTTATATTACCTCACTTATTATGTAATCGATTCAGTACGGCCGTTCTCAGCATCCGGAGTTGAGCTTACGCCATGTAATCGCCGTTGTAGCTGACGAGGACGGCCTTGTCCACGCCGTTCGCGGAGGAGACCTGGTTCACAAAGGCGGTGTCGTCGCCGTTCAGTCTGACCTCGTAGCTGACCTCGATGTAGCCGCGGGAGACGGTCTTGGACTTCACGGAGTAGCGCTTCGCGCCGTTCTTCACGATTTCCTCGGCGCCTTTCTCAGCGGCCTCGTCCTTGCACTCCACCACGAGGATGTAGGAGGCGCCGCCCATGCTCTTGACGTTCACGAACACGAAGAGGATCAGGCCGATCAGCAGGGAGCCGATGATGGCCAGCAGATACATGGCGATGCCGCCCGCGGGGCCCGCGCCCAGCACGATGCCGACGCCGATGGCCCAGAAGAGGAAGACAATGTCAAGGGGATCCTTGATGGCCGTGCGGAAACGGACGATGGACAGCGCGCCCACCATGCCGAGGGACAGGACCACGTTGGAGGTGACGGCGATGAGGATCAGGGTGGAAATCATGGACAGGGCCACGAGAGAGATGCCGAACTGGCGGTTGTACATCACGCCCTGATAGGTGACTTTATAGATGAAGAAGATGAAGAGGCCCAGCAGGAAGGCCGCGCCGATGGCCAGGACGGTATCGGTCAGGGAGAACTCCGCGCTTCCGTTGTTCTCAAAGAACTTGCTCTTGAAAATATCTCTGAATGACATGGGGTCGATCCTTTCTGTTTATGTTTTTGAAATGAGGAACCGGGTCTTTGCGGGTCAGCCGAACTGGCGGCAGATCTCGTACTTGGACGAGGACTGGCGGTCGCGGCAGACGGGGTTGATGAGATACCGGATGATGTCCGGGAGGAACTCGTTGTACTTGACCTCCAGGACGTCGAAGCTCTCCGTGGGGACGCAGGGACAGGGATCGAAGAGATTGTTCGAGAAAATGCCGGTGCGGATATCGCAGTCCAGCGTGACGCGCACGTCCGCGGGCTCGTAGATGAAGGGCGTTCTGGTGTATTCGACCAGTACCTTCGGCCGCAGATTCATGCCGCGCATCTGGGCGTACAGCTCCGCCACAACACCCCGGCCGTCGTTCAGCATCCATCCGATGTCGCCGGAGACGATCTTCTCATACTCCTCCTTGGTGATGCGGGCCTGAAGCTTCTGAGTGAGCTCGCCGCACTTGACCTTTTTCTCGAGGGAGATGAAGCTGTCGTCGCCGTTGTAGATCCGGATCCGGAACTTGGCGCGGGGGTTGACGCCGTTGACCTTTTCGAAGTACGCCGTGTCGGTGAAGTTGTCAAAGTACAGGGAGCGGATCACATACCGGCCGTCGGCCATGGTATGCGGGTCCCTGGTCATGACGGTACCCAGGCGTCTCGTCAGGAGCTCGCGGTCCCAGGCATTGATATAGTACTTGAATTCATGCCTGTATTTTGCTTCGGATACCATAGAACCCTCCTTATCAATATCACGAATATATTACCACATTCCGCGGGAAAAGTCAATGGATTCCCGGCATTTTCCCAACAGTCGGGCAGGGTTCCTTACGGGAGACAGTATAGCGGATCCATGTGACGGGAATTTGAAGGCGGGGTGACGGCAGGATTAAATCCGGGTGATTTTGCCCCGCGGCAGAAAAAAAGCGCCGAATCCGGTTCCCGCTCTTGCGTTCCGCGGGAAAACAGTGTATAATAACGGGGAATGAACACAAATCAACGGAAAGGACCGCCGTATGGTCACGCGGCGGCGGATACGGATTTATGAAGCTCGGCATTATCGGTCTTCCCAACGTGGGAAAAAGCACGCTGTTCAACGCCCTGACGGGACAGGGGGCGCCCTCCGCCAACTATCCCTTCTGCACCATCGATCCCAACACCGGCGTGGTGCCCGTGCCGGATCATCGGCTGGACGTGCTGGCGGAGATGTATCACCCGGAGAAATACACCCCGGCCACGGTGGAGTTCGTGGACATCGCCGGGCTGGTCCGGGGCGCGTCCAAGGGCGAGGGTCTGGGCAACAAGTTCCTCGCGCACATCCGGGACGTGGACGCGGTGGTGCACGTGCTTCGCTGCTTCGAGAACGGGGACATCATCCACGTGGACGGGTCCGTGGATCCGGAGCGGGACCTGGAGACCATCAACATGGAGCTGATCTACGCGGATCTGGAGGTGCTGGAGAAGCGGATCGAGAAGACCCAGAAGCTCCTCAAGGGCGACAAGTCCCTGGCGGACAATCTGGCGGTCTACGCAAAACTGCAAGAGTCCCTGAACGCCGGCAAGACGGCCCGTCAGACGGAGCTCACCGACGACGAGCGCGCCCTGCTGGAGGACCTGAACCTTCTGACCTTGAAGCCCATCATCTACGTGGCCAACGTCAGCGAGGACGAGGCGGCGGGGGTCTCTCCCGACAACGCCATGTACAACGCCCTGAAGGCCGCGGCGGACGCGGAGGGGGCGGAGGTCATCCCGGTCTGCGCGGAGATCGAGGCGGAGATCGCGGAGCTGGATCCGGAGGAGAAGAAGGTATTCCTCGAGGATCTGGGCATTGCGGAAAGCGGTCTGGACCGGCTCATCAAGGCTTCCTACACCCTGCTCGGGTACATCAGCTATCTGACGGCCGGTCCGAAGGAGGTCCGGGCCTGGACCATCGTCAAGGGGACAAAGGCTCCCCAGGCGGCGGGCAAGATCCACTCCGACTTCGAGCGGGGCTTCATCCGGGCGGAGATCGTCTCCTACGACGACCTGATCGCCTGCGGATCCATGAACGCCGTAAAGGAAAAGGGTCTGCTCCGCAGTGAGGGCAAGGACTACGTCATCGAGGACGGCGACGTGGTGCTGTTCCGGTTCAACGTATAAGCGGATCCCCACAGCGAAAAAGCGCGCCCTTCCCTGCTCGCGAAGAGGGGGAGGGGCGCGGTGTTTTTACGGATGCGGGAAGCCGTACAGGGACCGGAATTCGTTCTCCAGCACGGCGCAGACGCCCACGGAGACGTAGCGGCCCTTGACGAAGAGGCTGTCCCGCTGGGTCCCCTCGTAGGTCATGCCGACCTTCTCCATGACCCGACGGCTCCGGTCGTTGCCGATCATGTAACGGGCCTCGATCCGGTGGAGGCGCAGCTCGAGAAATCCGAAGCGCAGAACGGCCCGGACCGCCTCCGGCGCGACGCCCATCCCCCAGTAGGACCGGTTCAGCACGTAGCCGATCTCCGCGGAGTTGGCGTCCAGCCGGAAGGAGGTGAAACCGCAGGTGCCGATCATCTTGTCCGCGTCCCGCCAGACCACGGCCCAGTCGTGGAAGTCACCGGCCCGGTAGCGGGTCTGGAGGTAGTTCAGGTAGCGGCGGGTGTAGGCCTCGGATTCATGGGGCTGCCAGAGCAGGTATTCGGAGACGGCGGGGTCCCGGGCGTACTCGTACATATCCGCGCTGTCGGTCTTCCTCATCCTGCGCAGGATCAGGCGCGGCGTTTCGATCTCCGGCGGATCCCGGAAAATCCGCGTCAGCTCGTCGTGGTTCATGTGTCTCTCCAGCCTTCCCCGAGGTATCTGCACCATTATAACCCATCATGGGGAGCTTTGCAAGACGCGCGGGCAACAAATTTAACAATTCCCGGGTTGTAATGCGGCGCGCGGTGTGGTACACTCAGTTCCGGGAACGGCGTCATGAAGCAGGACCGCCACGCATAGGATCGGACAGACTGATCCCGCGGGAGGCACATCATGAACGGTTTTCCCATCCGCCGCGCCTTTTCCATTCTGCTCCGGCTGATTTCCCTCTCCGCGGCCTCGGCCCTGATCACCGGTCTGCTTATCGCGCGGATCGGAGACGGGACGGTTTACGCCGCTCTGCCGGGGCCCTCCGCGCTGTCCTGGCTGGGCCCCTGCGCGCTGTTCTGCCTCTTCGCCATGGCGGCGGGGACCACGGTGTTCAGCCGCGCGCTCCTCTGCCTGGGGTGCGTCTGGTCGGGAGCGGCCTTCGGAACGGTCTGCGCGCTGACGGCGTCCGGAGAGCTTTTGACGGCGCATCCGGCTGCGGCGGTGATGCTCTGCGGGGCGGAACTGCTCCTGCGGCTCTGGATGTGTGCGGCCGCGGGTGCCGGGTCCGAAGCGCTGACGCTCTCCTTCGGACGGGGAGACGCCGTCGGCTTCCGGTCCGCTCTGAGATCGGGGTTCGGCGTGTCGCTGACCTCCGCGGGGTGCCTCATGGCGGCGTCCCTTCTGCTGCGGCTGGCGGCGGTTGGATAATACAGAACGGTTTTTGCCGGAACATACAAGGAGTAGCTCAATGCCGGAATTCAATCGGGATCCCCGGGACCGCCGCAGTCTGGACGAGATCGAGGCGGAGGAACAGGCTGAAAAAGCGGAAAAAAAGAAGTTCAACATCTTCTCCCGCGCCTACCGGGACGGAAAGGGCGTGGACAAGGAGGAAGCCGCCATCGCGGACAACCCCACGTTTCTCAATTTCTTCAGGCTCTGCTGGCGGAAGCTGAACGAACTTCTGTCCGTGAACCTGATCTCCATCGTGGGGAACTTCCCGATCTTCTTCTTCCTCTTCGCCATGAGCGGGTACATGTCCATCCACACGACCTCCCCGAACTACGCCGTCTACGGACCTCTGTGGGGGGCGAGGCTCTTCCACAGCTCCGCCGCGTCGTCCGCGCTTTGGACCATTTACGGGCGGACCTCCCCGGTGACGGTGCACACCACGGGAGATTATATCTTCATGGGGCTGGCGTTTCTCCTGCTCCTGACCCACGGACCGGTGCGGACGGGGGCTACCTATCTTCTGAGAAACATGTTCCGCGCCAGGCCCGTCATGCTCCTGCAGGATTTCTTCGACTCCATCCGCCGGAACCTGAGGCAGGCCCTGATTGTGGGCGCGCTGGACCTGATCGTGATCGCCCTGCTGGCCTACGACATCATGTTCTTCTATCTGAATTTCTCGGCCTCCAACATGATGACGGCCATGTTCTTCATGAGCCTGTGGATGGTGGTGCTGTACTGGACCATGCGGCCGTACATCTGGCTGCAGCTGGTGACCTTCGACATCAGCATCTGGAAGATGATCAAAAACGCCCTGCGGTTCACGGTGGTTGGGCTGAAGCGGAACGTGATGGTCCTGCTGGGCACGCTGTTCCTGGCCGCGTTCGAGTACGCCCTGCTTCTGGTGTACTTCCCTCTGGGCGTGATCTTCCCCTTCGTGATCCTCCCGTCGGTTCTCATGATGATGGGCGTCTACGGGGCGTTCCCGGTCATCAAGCGGTATATGATCGATCCCTACTACGAAAACGCCTGAGCGTCACGCCGGGCTGAACGAAAGAAAGGACATACAAGATGAAGGTTATTTCCACGGACAAGGCTCCCGCCGCCATCGGACCCTATTCCCAGGCCATGGTCACCGGCTCTCTCGTTTACACCTCCGGTCAGATTCCGCTGGATCCCGCCACGGGGGCGGTCGCCGGAGAGGACATCGTCAGCCAGACGGAGCAGGTCATCGCCAATCTGAAGGCGGTGCTGGAGGCGGCCGGAACGGATCTGACGAAGGTCGTGAAGACCACGTGCTTTCTGAAGAACATGGGTGATTTCGCGGTGTTCAACGGCGTCTACGCGCAGCACTTCACCGGCAATCCCGGGCGCAGCTGCGTAGAGGTCTCCGCTCTGCCGAAGGGCGTGCTGGTGGAGATCGAGGCCGTGGCGGAGCTTTGAGTTTCCGAAAGCCGTCGAAATGAATAACACCGGCGGGATGGTTTTCCTGCCGGCGAAGGGGCTGTTGCATTAACTCCTGAAAATGGAGAAATGCGACAGCCTTTTTGTGATTCAAACGGTTTTGTCCTTCTTTTTCTCCTTTATCGAGGAGAAA
>CACYWX010000186.1 GCA_902778205.1 uncultured Ruminococcus sp.
TGAATCAAAAAAGGCTGTCGCATTTCTCCTTATTTACAGGAGTTCATGCGACAGCCCCTTTGGTTCAGTCGGTCAGCTTATGCTTTCCCGTGTTCCGCGGCGTGCGCGCAGTGGGCACAGTCTCCGGAGCAGCCTCCGCAGGACAGCTTGCCGGCCTTGCGGTCCTTCATCATGCCCCGGATAATGCCGAAGATCATAAGACCCAGTACGCAGAGAACGACGATCGTCAGCCAGTTGGCGGCAAACCACGCAATCATGATAAGCTCCTTTCAGAGAACCGCAGTGCGGAACGGATTCGGGTGCGCGTCAGGCAACCTTCACGTCCTTTTCCAGCTTGGTGGCTTCCTTGTAGGGACGGAAGAGCGCCCAGACGCAGAGGACGATGAGGGCCACCGCCACGATGAGGAAGATCACGTCCACCGCCATGGGAGCGTTGACGCCCAGGGAGCCGGTGAAGAGATTGCCGAGCTGGTTGACCACCAGAGCCACGGCGTAGGCAAAGCCGCACTCGTAGCCGATGGCGAACCAGGTCCACTTTGCGTTGTTCATCTCGCGCTTGATGGCGCCGATGGCGGCGAAGCAGGGAGCGCAGAGGAGGTTGAAGATCAGGAAGGACAGACCGGAGACCTTCGTGAAGGCTTCAGACAGAGCCTGCCAGGTGGTCAGCTCGCCGCCGCCGTAGAGGATGCCCATGGTGCCGACGATGTTTTCCTTGGCCACGAGTCCGGTGAAGGACGCCACGGCCGCTTGCCAGTTGCCCCATCCGAGAGGCGCGAAGATCCAGGCGATGGCGTTTCCGATGGCGGCCAGGATGGAGTGGTCGATTTCATCCTCTTCCAGCATCCGGAACGTGCCGTCCACGGAGCCGAAGAAGGAGAGGAACCACACCACGATGGTGGACAGCAGGATGATGGTGCCGGCCTTCTTGATGAAGGACCAGCCGCGCTCCCACATGGACCGGAGCAGGTTGGAGAGGGTCGGCCAGTGGTAGGCGGGAAGCTCCATGACGAAGGGAGCGGGGTCGCCTGCGAACATCTTCGTCTTCTTCAGGATAATGCCGGAGATGATGATGGCCGCCATGCCGATGAAGTACGCGCCGGTGGAAATCACGGCGGAGCCTCCGAAGATGGCGCCCGCGATCATGGCGATGAAGGGAACCTTCGCGCCGCAGGGGATGAAGGTGGTGGTCATGATGGTCATGCGGCGGTCGCGCTCGTTCTCAATGGTTCTCGAGGCCATGATGCCGGGGATGCCGCAGCCCGTACCGATGAGGATCGGGATGAAGGACTTGCCGGAGAGGCCGAAGCGGCGGAAGATCCGGTCCAGCACGAAGGCCACGCGGGCCATGTAGCCGCAGGCTTCCACGAAGGCCAGCAGGAAGAACAGCACCAGCATCTGGGGAACGAAGCCCAGCACCGCGCCGACACCGGCCACGATACCGTCCTGAATCAGGCCGTAGAGCCAGTCGGGGATCCGCGCCGGAACGCCGGGCACCCACACGCCGTAGTCCGCGGGATCGGGTTCCTCGCCGTCGTACTTGGCGAAGGTCTCAACGGCCTCGGTCAGGTCGGAGTAGGAGTAGGTGACGTCCTCAGTCTCGAGGGTCTCCTCGTCCTCGAGGGTGTAGTCGGCGGTGGCGGTGGCGTCCACGGAGGACAGAGCCGCGCGCACGTCGTCCACGCTGAATTCGTCGCCCAGCTCTTCGCCGAGGAAGGCGTCGATGACATTGGCCGCGTCGCCGAATTCCTCGCCGGCCTCTTCCGCGTCAGCGGTGCCGATGCCGAAGAGATGCCAGCCGTCGCCGAACAGGCCGTCGTTGGCCCAGTCGGTGGCGGACGCGCCCACGGTGACCATGGAGATGTAGTAGATCAGGAACATCACCACCGCGAAGATGGGCAGGCCAAGCCAGCGGTTGGTGACCACCTGGTCGATGCGGTCGGAGACGGTGAGGGCTCCTGCGTTCTTCTTCTTGTAGCAGGACTTGATGATGTCGGCGATGGCCAGATAGCGCTCGTTGGTGATGATGGCCTCTGCGTCGTCGTCCATCTCCTTTTCCACGGCGGCGATGTCCTGCTCAATGTGCTTCATGGTTGCATCGGAGAGCTTCAGCTGCTCGATGGCTTTGGAGTCGCGCTCGAAGAGCTTGATGGCGTACCATCTCTGCTGTTCCTCGGGCATGCCGTGGACCGCTGCCTCCTCGATGTGGGCGATGGCGTGCTCCACGGGACCGGAGAACTTGTGCATGGGAACGGTCTTCGTGCCCTTCGCCGCCTTGATGGCCGCCTCGGCCGCCTCGGTGATGCCGGTGCCCTTCAGGGCGGAGATCGGAACCACGGCGCAGCCCAGCTGGCGGCTCAGCTCCTCCACGTTGATCTTGTCGCCGTTCTTGGTGACCACGTCCATCATGTTGATGGCGCAGACCACCGGGATCCCCAGCTCCGTGAGCTGAGTGGTCAGGTACAGGTTTCTCTCCAGGTTGGAGCCGTCGATGATGTTGAGGATGGCGTCGGGGCGTTCGCCGATCAGGTAGTTCCGGGCCACCACCTCCTCCAAGGTGTAGGGAGAGAGGGAGTAAATGCCGGGAAGGTCCGTGATGATGACGTCGTCGTGCTTCTTGAGCTTGCCTTCCTTCTTTTCGACCGTGACGCCCGGCCAGTTGCCGACGAACTGGTTGGAGCCGGTCAGCGCGTTGAACAGCGTTGTTTTACCGCTGTTCGGGTTGCCCGCTAAGGCGATGCGAATATCCATGATCCGATATTCCTTTCTTATTGCAGTTCTTGCAGCAGCAGAATCAGAATCGGTTCCGGATGGGGTTAGAAAAAGCTAACCTCATGGGCCCGGAACAGCCTCCCCACGGATAGATCCGACGGATCCTCGCGGCGGAGAAGAGCGGCGTTCCGCTCGATTATTTCTTGTCCGGCTCCACTTCGATCATCTCGGCGTCCGCCTTCCGGATGGAAAGCTCGTAGCCGCGGACCGTGACCTCCACGGGATCTCCCAGGGGCGCCACCTTGCGGACGTAAACGGATACGCCCTTGGTGATGCCCATGTCCATGATTCTGCGCTTGACAGCGCCTTCTCCGTGCAGTCTGACGACCCGTACGGTGTCGCCGATCTTCACGTCTCTCAGAGTGTTCATGCGGTTCCTCCTCTATCAGATAATGTTGACAATGGTACGCGGATTTAAACGGGGACGGTTCCTCGTCGGTTCGCGCGCGCAAACGGACGATCCGGCGCTTTGGAATGACCTCCCGGACCCGTAAAATCAGTTCCGGCTAACCTCACCCGGCGGGGATGATACTCGGCTGTCCGGCGGAACTGTCCTGCAGTTCAGGCTGCAAAGACCTTGGAAGCCAGCTCGCGGTGATTTGGCGGAGCTGACCAGCAGGTTAAGCTACGAAAACCTTGGAAGCCAATTCACGGTCAATACCCACGCGGCTTTCCTTGACGTTGACGATGAGATTGCCCGCCAGCTGGGACACTACGGTGACGTCGTGGCCGACGACGAACCCCAGGTTTTCCAGGTGCTTTTTGATCTCCGGGTTTCCGCTGATTTTCACAATGGTGTGGGCGTTTCCGTCCGCGGCCAGCAATAAAGGCATCATGCTTGTTCTGCTCCCTGACGGCCGTTCGGGACCGCCGCCGATCGATGTAGGGCCGACGCGCGACAAAATTAGCCCGCGCTAATCAGCCCACTATATTATAAGCTTTTGCCTTTCGGTTGTCAAGTGCTTACCGGAGATTTTCTCCCGCCGCCGCATTTTTTTGTCGAATCATTCCGGACCTGGCGGATTTCCGGGGCGTCGTTTTGTCGGTCATGACAAGACGGGCGCGGCTCTCCCGGCTCCGAAAATCCGCGTCCCTATCTTGCAAATCGCCGCGGGATCGGGTATAATAGGGGCAAACGAACCCAACGGAGGAAGAGATGGCCGACTGCCGCCCCATCGATCTGAACACGTGGCCCAGAGCCGCCCATTACCGACGCTTTACGGAGGAGTCTCCCTGCGCCGTCACCATGACCGACGACATCGACGTCACCGCTCTGCGGGAGGTCTGCCGGGCAAGGAACCTGTCCTTCTATCTGTCGGTTCTCTGGACGGTATCCGCCGTCGTCAACGCCCGAGAGGAGTTCCGGCTCACCGAGGTGGACGCGCCCGAGCTCCCGGCCCCGGTTCCCGCCGTCTGGGACGCGGTCCATCCCGCCCACAACGTGTTCCACGAGGACACGGAAACCTATACCGGCACCTTCACCCTGTTCTCCCCCGATCCGGAGGAGTTCATGGAACGGGCCGCGGAGGACGTGGAGCGGGCGAAGAGACTCCGGATCCCATCCGTTCCCACGCCGCCCAACGTGTTTGAGGCCTCCTGCGTCCCGTGGCGGCATTTTACCCACGCCGGAGCTCTGACCGACGCGCCTTCCCTGGCTCCCCTCGTGGTCTGGGGCGGATTCCGGGAGGTGCCGGAGATCGGAAAAAGACCGCGGCTTCTCATGCCCCTGTCCGTCACCGTGTCCCATGCGGCGGCGGACGGCTTCCATCTGGCCCGGTTCCTGAACGACGCCGAAGCCCTCTGCGCGGAGCTGGCCGGGAGACTGGAGAGGAGGACGCTGTGAGACTGTTCGCTGCCGTCTGCTTTTCCGACCGCTTTCTTGACGCCCTGGAGGACTGTCAGCGGAGCCTGCGCCGGATGGGAGTACAGGGGAAGCCCTCATTTACGAAGCGGGAGAACCTCCATATGACCCTGGCCTTTCTGGGGGAGCGGGAGGAGGCCGATTCCGCGGTCCGGGCCCTGGAGCGCGTCCGGTTTGCCCCCTTCCGGATCGGAACGGCGGGCCTGAGAGCCTTCGGCGACGTCCTGACCCTGGAGATCCGGGACGGCGGGGAGAGCGTCCGGCTGGCCGGGGCGGTCCGATCCGCGCTGGACGAGAGCAGGATCCCGTATGACAAAAAGCCGCCCGTGCCGCACATCACCCTGGCCCGCAAATGCGCCGGTCCTCTGCCCGAGGGAGTCTCCCTGCTCCTGCCGGACGGGAGGGAAACCGTCGCCTCCTTCCGCCTCATGCGGTCCACCCTCACCCGCGCCGGAGCGGTCTATACCCCTCTGCGTGAGTTCCGTCTGCGGTGAAGCGATTTTTGGAATGACATTCCGATGCGTAAAGCGTCTCCTCCATATAAAACTGAAGTGCGCGCGCACTTTTGCGAAAGGGTTTTCTATGAAACACGGATTCATCAAGCTGGGCGCCGCTGTGCCGGACGTGCATGTGGCCGCCCCCATGAAAAACGCCGCCGAGCTCTGCCGCCTGATCGACCGGGCTTATGAGGAGGGCGTCCACGTCCTGGTCTTTCCCGAGCTGTCCCTGACCGGCTATACCTGCGGGGATCTGTTCCTGTCCGACGATCTGCTGGACGGGGCGGAGAGGGCGCTTCGGACCGTCGCGGAGCACACCGCCGGAAAGAAGATGCTGGTTTTCGCCGGGGTTCCTCTCCGGGCGAACGACCGGCTGTACAACTGCGCCGCCGCGCTCTCCGACGGGGAGGTCCTCGGCGTCACCCCGAAAACCGCCGTCCCCAACTACGGCGAATTCTACGAGGCCCGGCATTTCGCGGTTCCCGCGGAGGGTGAGACCGTCGGGATCCGGATGGGAGACGGCATTCACACCTTCCCGCTGTCCCACGGCGTCTACGTCTGCCGGGAGATGCCGGAGCTGGCTGTGGGCGCGGAGATCTGCGAGGAGCTCTGGACCGCGGGAGCTCCCTCGGAAAAGCTGGCGGCGGACGGGGCGTCGGTCATCGTCAACCTCTCCGCCTCCAACGAGACCGTGGGCAAGGACGAGTACCGCCGGACCCTGGTGAAGGCCGCCTCCGGAAAGTGTGCCGCGGCCTATGTCTACTGCGACGCCGGAATGGGCGAGTCCACCACCGACTCCGTCTTCTCCGGCCACTGCATGATCGCCTCAAACGGCTCGATCCTTGCGGAGAACGAGCCCTTCGGCGGCGCGGAGCTCATCACGGCCGTCGCGGACCTGCAGCATCTGCGCCACGACCGGCGGAGAATGAACACCTGGAGGAGCGCTCCCGCCGTGATGACCGCCTCCTTCTCCCTGGATCTGCGGGACACCGACCTCTCCGGTCTCATAGAGCCTCGGCCCTTCATCCCGCCGGAGGGACCTGCCCGGGACGCCGTGTGCGGACGGATTTTCGACATTCAGACGGCGGGGCTCATCAAGCGAATCAAGGCCGCCCGCGCGGACACCTGCGTCATCGGCCTGTCCGGAGGACTGGACTCCACCCTGGCTCTGCTGGTCACTCACGAGGCGTTCCGGAAGCTGGGGAAGGATCCCCATGATCTCATCGCCCTGACCATGCCTTGCTTCGGCACCACCTCCCGCACCAAATCCAACGCGGAGCGGCTGGGCTCCCTGTTCCATACCCGGTTCTCCACCGTCGACATCAAGGAGTCCGTGGACCTGCACTTCCGGGACATCGGACACGACGCGGCGGACCATTCCGTGGTGTATGAGAACGCCCAGGCCCGGGAGCGGACCCAGATTCTGATGGACATCGCCAACGCGGAGAACGGCCTGGTGGTGGGCACCGGGGATCTCTCCGAGCTGGCGCTGGGCTGGGCCACCTACAACGGGGACCACATGTCCAACTACGGCGTCAACGGCGGCATTCCGAAGACCCTGGTGCGGGTGCTGGTGGACTATTACGCCCGCGTTCACGGAGAACTGTCCGGGAGCCCGGAGGAAGGCGGGGAAGTCTTCACCCTGGGCGGCGTCCTGCGGGACATCCTCGACACGCCCGTCAGCCCGGAGCTTCTGCCTCCGAAGGAAGGGGAGATCGCCCAGAAGACCGAGGATCTGGTGGGGCCCTACGATCTTCACGACTTCTTCCTCTATCATTATGTCCGCTGGGGAGATAGCCGGGACAAGATCTTCCGGGAGGCAAAGGCGGCCTTCGCGGGAACCTTCGACGACGCCGCGATTGAAAAATGGCTCTCCACCTTCCTCCGCCGGTTCCGGATCCAGCAGTTCAAGCGGTCCGCCCTGCCCGACGGCCCCAAGGTGGGATCCGTGGCCCTGAGCCCGCGCGGCGACTGGAGAATGCCCTCCGACGCCGAAGCGGATATGTGACAGTTTTCAGATCATGCAAAGATTTTGAAGTGATTTTGTATAAATAATCTCACGTTCCCGCAAACCAGGGCCTTCTTGCGGTGATCGAAATGCGTAAAATGCCCTCATTTCCAACGCGCGTTTCGATCGCTGTTTTCGAGGCTCCAGCGCGACTGTGTCGGCGCAGGAAACCGTGAAATTCCATCGCAGATGGGATTTCACGCATGTTTCGGCTGACGCACCGTGGTCCGCGCGATGATGTGGGATGCAAATCAGGCTTGTATACAGATCCGAGCTGCCAGGATTATGCTCCCCGGTCAAGGGGGACCTCCGGGATGGGACATCACTTTCACTTCGTGAAAGTAGTCGGCCATGAGATGGTGTCCCTCCCGGCGCCCGTCCCTCGCAGGGACATTATTCCGGAAACGCGAAGCGTTTCCTTCCTTAACTAGTGCGGATATACATGGTATGAGAGAGTGAAAGGATAAAAAATGGTGAAAAAAGGAACCTACGGCGTCATCGCCGCCATGAAGATCGAGGCGGAGCATATCGTCGCCGCCATGGAGGACGCGCGAACGGAGACCGTCGGCGGTATCGAGTTCACCGTCGGGAAGCTCCGGATGGCAAACGACCATGCGGGCGGTGAGATCGGCGAGGCGGACGTGGTGGTGGCGGTCTGCGGCGTCGGCAAGGTGTTCGCCGCCATGTGCGCCCA
>CACYWX010000187.1 GCA_902778205.1 uncultured Ruminococcus sp.
GTACTCCGGCGCGGTTCAGTTCAACTACGCCAACTTTGACGAGGTTGCCTCCGAATACAGACTGGAATACGGCGTGGGCCTGTCCTCCGATACGGGCAATCTGCTGTACACCGTCTGGGCGGACGGCGCCGGCACCGGCTTCACTCCCTCCGAGGAGAACGCCAAGGTGTGGCTGGACGGCAACACCCTGACCTACGAAACCAGAGTTGCCTGGGAAGACTTCGCCGACGAGGACAACACCGCCGGCAAGGAAGGCCTCGGCTTCAACTTCTGCCTTGTGTGGTCCATCGGCGAAGGCCAGGACTACGTTCACATCCAGCTGGCTGAAGGCTGCACCGGCAACGGCAAGCACGCGGAGAACTTCGCTCAGGTCACCCTGGGTCCCGCTCCCGCCTCTGCCGTCACCGTGCTGCACGGTACGCCCGAGATAGACGGCAAGCTGGACGACGCTTATCTGCAGTCCGGCTCCCTTGAGCTGGAGAATCCCGGCTTCTATGTCTGGGACGGCGACGAGGAACAGGATGAAACCGCGACGGTCTATTACCTCTGGGACGAACAGAATCTGTACGTCATCGGCGTGGTGAAGGACAACGACGTGCTGGACGTCGGCGCGGAACGCTACGAGGATCAGTGGGACAACTGGCAGGCTGACGCGGTTGAAAACTGGTTCAACGTGGGCGAAGGCAAGTGGAAGACCCACGCCGACGCTTACGGCCACACCTTCTACGCCAAGGACAACGGCGGCGGCTCCGAGCCTCCCTTCGATTTCGAGGAAGTGAAGTACGCGGCCGCGCTGACCGACGACGGCTATATCGTCGAGTACGCGCTTCCGATTCCCGGTCTGGGCGTCGGCGCTTTCGTCAGCACCTCCGTGCAGGTCAACGACCAGTGCACGCTTGACGATCTGTACGGCACCGGCTATGCTTCCGGCTCCCAGAACGCGGACCACCCGCTGGATCTGGTTGCGGATGAGGCTGCCTCTTCCTCTGGCGCTGCGGCCGAGGGCAAGACCGTGACCATCCCGCGCATCCGGGAGGGCGGCGTTCTCATCGACGCTGAGCGCGACGCGGCGTACGATGCCTGCGAGCCTCAGGCCATGGTCGAGCAGAATCTCGATTACTTCTCCAGCTCCCTGGAGGATTCCACCGGTACCTTCTGGGCCGCCTACGACAGCGACTTCATCTATCTCTACGTGGATGTGGCGGACGAGGATATCGACTACTCCAACGAGAATCCCGAGGAGACCTGGAACCGCGAGTCCATCGGCGTTATGTTCGACTTCTCCTACAACCGGACGAAGGATTACGAATACAGCTACTCCGGCAACGGGGACAAGGTCTGCTATGTGAACCTGTCCGGCGACGGCGTTCTCGTGACCTACCACATGTACGACAAGGAGCTGACCAACGGCCTGTACAACGACATCGAGTACAAGACCGTCAGCGACAACGGCAGCGGCCACATCCTCTACGAGATCGCCTGCCCGATTCCGGACGAGGTCGAGATCGAGGAGGGCGGACGCTTCGGCCTCGAGGTCATCGCCACCGAGGCGCTGGGCGGAACCCGTCAGGGCTGCGTGTCCTGGTCCCCCGCCGGTTCCGAAATGTGGCACTATTCCGACGTGCTGGGCACCGCCTACTGGGGCGAGGCCACCGCTGACGCAGCCATTTCCTATCCCGCCTCCGGCACCGACGGAAACGCCGTCAAGGGCACCGTGATCGGCAATGCCACCGGCTGGGGCGACAATGCCGCTGCCGGCGCTGCCGCCGCTCTTGACGGGGATCCGGCCACCTTCTTCGATCCTCTGGGAGTCGGCGACGGCTTCTGCGGCATCGACGCGGGCGAGTCCTACATCCTCGACAAGGTCGTCGTCCTGTCCCGCGACGGGTTCAACGACCGGTTCGTGGGCGCCATGATCCAGGGCTCCAATGACGGCGAGAACTGGACTACCCTCTGGACCTCCGATGCGGAAGGCACCTATCCCGACTATTACACCGTGACCGAGTTCGAGAACAACACCGGCTATTCTCAGTTCCGTTACTACAACGAGACCAACCACGGCGACGTGGCCGAGGTGGAGTTCTACGGTCAGCCCGGCAAGGTGGAGGAGACTCCCGCTGAGGAAGCTCCCGCCGCTGAAGCTCCCGCAGAGGAGACCCCCGCTGAGGCTCCCGTGGACCAGGCTCTCGATCAGAAGGCCGAGGCTCCCAACACCTTCGACTTCGGCATCCTGGCGGCCGTGGCTTCCATGGTCTCCCTCGGCGGCTTCGCCCTGACCCGGAAGAAGCACTGAACCGACGGTTCCGCGCTCCGATCCCCTGTGGAGACGGAAGAAGCGTACCGCTGAACCATAACTGAACAGCCGCCGGCCCGCGGATCGGATTTCCGATGTTCCGTGAGCCGGCGGTTTTTTCTGTCCGGGAATCCGGAACGAAAAGCGCGGCTCCCTCATTCGGATTGGTCCCGGGATGCGCGCTTCTGTCCGAATGGCACAACGCGGAGGGTGAAAAATTGAAGAAATCCGGCATTCTGAACAATTCCTTCCGTTCTCCGTCTTGACAAGCGCGGTTTTTCCGTGCTATAATCCGATTGAGAAATCGAAGAGGAAGGGAAGACGATCATGAGACTGCTGGTGCTGGGCAATTCCATCGCGCTTCACGGACCGAAGCCGGACATCGGCTGGACCGGAAACTGGGGCATGGCGGCCAGCGCGGAGGACAAGGACTTTGTCCACGTCCTGGCCTCGGAGTTCGAGAAGGCGGGGATGCCCGTGACGCTACGGGTCCGCAACGCCGCCGATTTTGAGCGGGATCCCTCCCTTCCCGTCGAGGATTATTTCGCCGAGGATCTGGCCTTTTCACCGGACATCGCGGTCCTGAGGCTGTCGGAAAATACGCCGGGGGAGCTGTATGAAGCGTTCTCCGGGGCCTACGGCGCGCTGATCCGGCGGCTGAGACAGGATCCCCGGTGCAGCGTGACGGCCGTGGGACCCTTTTGGGAGAACCCGCGGATGGAGGCGCTGCTGAAGGCTCAGGCGGAGGAGAACGGCGCGGCGTGGGTCTCGCTTGCCCATCTGCACAGCGAGGCGTACCGGGCCGTGGGACAGTTCGGGCATGCGGGCGTCGCCTCCCATCCGTCGGACAAGGGAATGCGGGCCATCGCCGACGCGGTCCTGGCTTCGCTCCGGCGGGAAGGATTTTTGTCCTGAGACGGGGAGGGAGCCTCCCGCGGTAAACAATGAAGCGGATTCCGTTCACGCATGAGAAACCGGAAAGGAGAATGACGAATGAAAAAAAGGATGACAGCCGTTCTGCTGGCGCTTCTGGCCGTTCTCACCGCCTGCGCCGCCGCGCCGGAGACGGACGGGGAAGCGTCGGAGACCGATCCTCAGGTGTCCGCCGGAACCACGGATCCCGCACAGACCGAGCCCGAGACGGAGCCCGTTCGCTTCGTTCCCGACGTGCCCGCCGCGGATTTCGGAGGGGAGAGCTTCTGCGTGGGCGGCATCGAGCCCTCCTTCGCACCCGCCCTGCTTCTGGATTTCGATTTCGAGGAGGACAGCGGCGAGGTGGTGGAGTCGGCCATTTTCAACCGGAACCGCCGGATCGAATCGGACTACAACGTCACGCTGGAATGCGCCTACCTCGCGGACTACAACAAGACGAGGACCACGCTGGAGCAGTGCGTGCGCGCCGGAGACGGGACGTACCAGCTGATGATGCTGATCTGCCGCGAGGCGTTCCCGGCCTCCCTGAACGGCAATGCCATGCCCTACGAGGAGATTCCGCATCTGGACTTCACCCAGCCCTGGTACATGCACCGGATCAACGACATGATGACCGTGGCGGGGCATACGGTGCTGGCCTACTCCGACATGTGCATGAACGCCTACCTGCAGACCGTCTGCGCGCTGTTCAACAAGGAGGTTCTGGCCGCGTCCGGACTTGAGGATCCCTATACCCTGGTCCGGGAGGGCACATGGACCACGGAGAAGTTCTACGAGATGGCACGTTCCGTGATTCTGGACGCGGACGGGGACGGCTCCTTCGGAAAAGGGGATACCTTCGGGGTCATCAGCGAACCGGACATGTTCTTCCCGGCCATATGGGTCGGGGCGGACACCATGAGCGTCACCAAGGACGACGACGACATCCCCTCCTTTACCGCTCCCTACAGCGAAAAGTTCATCGGCATCCTGGACCGGCTGACGGAGGAGCTGAAGACGGACGGACTGTTCTGCAACGATTTCAAGCTGTTCGAGAGCACCGATAACGGACGGAGCATCGGAAACGCCTACTTCGCGGAGAACGGCGGCCTGTTCCGGGTGGGCTGCGTCGGATACGTGAGCCAGCTCAGGGACATGGAGGCGGACTTCGGGATCCTGCCCCTGCCGAAGCACGACGAGGCCCAGAGCATGTACTATGGCCGGATGATCGACGGCTGGCTCCACATCGTCCCCAACACGGAGCAGAACACGGAGCTCCTCGGGACCATGATGGAGGTTTTTGGAGCGGAATCCCGGAACTACGTGATCCCCGCCTACTTTGACATCGCCCTGACCTACAAGTACACCCGTGACACCGACTCCGAGGACATGCTGAGCATGATCTTCGACAACGTGATGGTGGATCTGGGCGACACGGTGTGGTACGACAGAATCCGCGCCCCTTTGCAGGGGGAGATCGAGAAGGTGAACGGGAACTACGAATCCTTCTTCCAGCGGAACGAGAAGGTCATTGTGAAGACCATCGACAAGGCGCTGGAATCCCTGACGGAATAAGGGTGGAGCGGCTTCGGAAACGGACAGAACGGAAAACAGGGGCTGTCGCAAAACAGTCCAAAAGTTTTGATCGACCTTTTTCAAAAAGGTCTCGGGGTCTCGGGGCAGAGCCCTGATGCCGACTGGGTTTCATCTTTGATGAAACCCGGCAGAGGTCGGAACACCCAGGACTTCCGGGGAGTTCCTCTTTTTGGTTCTTTTTGCGCATGTATGCGCGGCTCCTCGATAAAGGAGAAAAAGAATAACGAACACCTTTGAAGCACAACAGGGCTGTCGCATTTCTCCTTCTCGTGGAGTTAATGCAACAGCCCCATTTTTGAATGAACAAAACCCCGGCACCGTTTCCGATGCCGGGGAAGAAAACCTGATTCGGTCAGCGGTCCTGACCGGAGAGATTATTTCGCCTGCTTGATAGCTGCCTGAGCGGCGGCCAGACGGGCGATCGGAACGCGGAACGGGCTGCAGGACACGTAGTCGAGGCCGATCTCGTTGCAGAACTCAACGGAGGCCGGGTCGCCGCCGTGCTCGCCGCAGATGCCCACGTGGAGCTTCGGGTTGACGGGTCTGCCGAGGGAGATAGCCATCTTCATCAGCTTGCCGACGCCGATCTGGTCCAGCTTGGCGAACGGGTCGTTCTCGAGAATCTTCGCGTCGTAGTACGAGCCCAGGAACTTGCCGGCGTCGTCGCGGGAGAAGCCGTAGGTCATCTGGGTCAGGTCGTTGGTGCCGAAGCAGAAGAAGTCCGCTTCCTTGGCGATTTCGTCCGCGGTCAGAGCGGCGCGCGGGATCTCGATCATGGTGCCGACTTCGTATTCGAGGTCGATGCCGGCGGCGGCGATTTCGGCGTCCGCGGTCTCAACGACGAACTTCTTCACGTACTTGAACTCCTTGATCTCACCCACCAGCGGGATCATGATCTCGGGCTTCACGTTCCAGTCGGGATGATTCTTCTTCACGTTGATGGCGGCGCGGATGACGGCCTTGGTCTGCATCTTCGCGATTTCGGGATAGGTGACGGCCAGACGGCAGCCGCGGTGACCCATCATGGGGTTGGTCTCGTGCAGGCCGGTAATGATGGCCTTGATGTCGTCCACGGACTTGCCCATGGCGACGGCAAGAGCTTCGATCTCGCGCTCTTCCTGAGGAACGAACTCATGGAGCGGCGGATCCAGGAAGCGGATGCAGACCGGAGTGCCCTCGAGAGCCTCGTAGAGAGCCTCGAAGTCGCTCTGCTGATAGGGCAGGATCTTCGCCAGAGCCTTTTCGCGGGCCTCGGCGGTGTCGGAGCAGATCATCTCGCGGAACGCGGCGATTCTCTCAGGCTCGAAGAACATGTGCTCGGTGCGGCAGAGGCCGATACCCTCGGCGCCCAGCTCGCGGGCCTTCTTCGCGTCCTTCGGAGTGTCGGCGTTGGTGCGGACCTTCATGGTGCGGTACTTGTCCGCCCAGCCCATGATCCGGCCGAAGTCGCCGCCGATGGAAGCGTCCACGGTGGGGATCAGACCGTCGTAAATGTTGCCGGTGGAGCCGTCGATGGAGATGAGGTCGCCCTCATGGAAGGTCTTGCCGGCCAGGGTGAAGTACTTCTCGGCTTCGTGCATGTCGATGTCGCCGCAGCCGGAGACGCAGCAGGTGCCCATGCCGCGGGCCACGACGGCCGCGTGGG
>CACYWX010000188.1 GCA_902778205.1 uncultured Ruminococcus sp.
CGGGACGTGACCGCAACTGTGGATTCCGTTCCCCTCATCGCCTCCTCCGTCGTGTCGAAGAAGCTGGCGGCCGGCGCGGAGTCTATCGTCCTCGACGTGAAGTACGGCTCCGGCGCCTTCATGAAGACCCCGGAGGACGCGGAACGTCTGGCCCGGCTCATGACCGCCGTGGGAAAGGCCCACGGACGGAGGATGGCGGCCCTCGTCACCTCCATGGAGTTCCCGCTGGCCCCGCAGATCGGCAATACCCTCGAGGTGGAGGAGGCGGTCCGCATCCTGCGGGGAGAGGATCCCCGGGGCTACGGCATCCGTCAGGCGGCACTCTCCCTGGCCGGGGAAATGCTGTCCCTGTCCTTCGGCATTTCGTCCGGGGAAGGACGCGCCCGGGCGGAGGAGCTCCTGTCGTCCGGAAAAGCCTATGAGAAATTCCGGCAGTGGATCGGGGCCCAGGGCGGGGACGTCTCCTTCATCGAGAAGAACCGCTTCCCGCGCGCCCCGCATAGGAGAACGGTCCTCTCTCCCTCGGACGGCTGGATCAACCGCACCGACACCGAGGGCATCGGACGGGCGGCCTGCCTGCTGGGAGCCGGACGCATGACCAAGGAGGACACTCCGGACCTGACCGCCGGCATCGTCCTGCTCTTCGCTCCCCATGACCGAGCGGAGAAGGGTCAGCCCCTGGCAGAGCTCTATTCCTCCGATCCAGCGAAGCTGGACGAGGGGGAAGAGACCTTCCTCGCCTCCCTGACCTTCGATCCCGCCCCCGCGTCTCCCGAACCCCTCATTTACCGGATTGTCCGGTGATGTTCTCATCCTTCCATATCCAAGCCGGAGGCTTTATCCCATGAAACAGTTCTTCCTTCCCGAAAGCGGCGGCGCGTTCAAGGCGAACCTCCACTGCCATTCCACCGTGTCCGACGGGCGGCTCACCGTCGAGGAGATCAAGGCCCAGTACATGAAGCACGGCTATTCCATCGTGGCCTTTACCGACCATGACGTGCTCCTGAGCCATGCGGACCTGAACGAGCCCGGACGCTTTCTGGCCCTGAACGGCTACGAAATGGAGGTCAACGAGCAGGGTTTCACCGGCCTGAAATCCGGGGATCTGACCTTCGGCTCCGGAAAGACCGCCCATATGTGCCTCGTCGCCCTGGAGCCCGACAACCTGACCCAGGTCTGCTACAACAAGGACAAGTACATCTGGGGCAACGCCAAGGCCTTCATCCCCGAGCTGAAATTCGACCGGGACGACTACGAGCGCGTCTACTCCCACGAGGGCGTTTCCGAGATGATGCGCCTGGGCCGGGAGCACGGCTTCTTCGTCACCTACAACCACCCCACCTGGTCCATGGAGTCCTGGCCGGACTATTCCGGCTACGAGAACATGCACGCCGTGGAGATCTGGAACACCGGATGCGAGCGCATCGGCTACGACGAGTACAACTGCCACTGCTTCGACGACCTGCTGAGACAGGGAAAGCGCGTCTACGCCCTGGCCACCGACGACAACCACAACGGCCAGCCTCTGGAATCTCCCCTGGACGACTCCTGCGGCGGCTGGGTGGTGATCCGGTGCGAGAAGCTGGAGTACCGGTGCGTGACCGACGCCCTGCTCCGGGGATCCTTCTATGCCTCCACCGGGCCGGAGATTCATGATCTCTGGGCCGAGGACGGCGTCCTGCACGTCACCACCTCCCCCGCCCACCGCATCAACTTCATCACCGGCGCGCGCCACACCGGATCCGTGGGAGCCCACCGGAGCGAAACCGTCTGTGAGGGAGCCTTCCGCATGGATCCCGCCCGGGACGGCTACGTCCGGGTGGAGGTCATCGACCAGTACGGCGAGCGGGCCGTTTCCAATCCCGTCTGGATGGATCAGCTGAAGTAAGGCCTTATCCGGAACGATGTTTTTTAGGAGACGCTGTCAGAAGCGCCTCCTTTTTTGCGTCGGGGACTTGACAAAAGCCACCCGTTTGAGTATAATCCATGTTATATAACGCACGTTATAAAAGGAGGCGGGGTCATGGCTCCGAAGCCCAGAGTGACGCGGGACATGATCGTGGAAGCGGCCGTTGAAGTCGTCCGGGAAGCGGGCGCGGAGGCTGTGAACGTCAGGGCCGTCGCGCGGAAGCTGAACTGCTCCACCCAGCCCGTCATGTACCAGTTCGCTTCCATGGAGGATCTGAAGAGAGCCGCCTACGAGCGGGTTGACCGAATCCATACGGAGTTTCTGATGCGCTCCGCGGGGGAGAGGGATCCTCTTCTGGAGATCGGACTCAACTACATCCGCTTCGCCATCGAGGAGCCCCGGATGTTCCGCTTTCTCTTCCAGTCCGGGTATGTCCGGGAGGCCGGCCTGACGGAGATGATCGATTCGCCTGAGCTGGAACCGGTCCTGTCCGCCATGCAGGCCGGGCTGGAAATGGATGGGAACGGCACGAAAAAGGTGTTCCTCACCGCGGCCATGTTCGCGCACGGATACGCCAGCATCATCGCCAACAACAACCTGCGCTTTGACGAGGACACGGTGGCCGCCGATCTGGAGCGCGCGTTCACCGGAGCCGTCATGGCCGTCAGACAGGAGGACAACAAAAATGAAGAATTTTTTTGAGAAGAGCGAGATCTGGTTTGCCCTCTTCTGGATCGCCCTTTACGTGGGTTCCATGACATTTCTGCGGAATCTTGGGGATGACAGCCCGTTCATGATGGCGGGACTGATCGTGATTTCCGCCCTGATGCTTCTGTTCGTGGTCAAAAACGGGCTGACGGAGTATTACGGGCTCTCGGGATGGGCGGAGAACAGCCGGGCCATGCTGTGGTTCATCCCGCTCTGGATCATCGCCGGCTGCAATCTGCTGAACGGCATCGGTCCGGAATACAAGGTGCCGGGGTTGATCTTCGCCGCTCTGTCCATGGCCTTCGTGGGCTTCGCAGAGGAAATGATCTTCCGGGGCTTTCTGTTCAGGGCCATGCTGAAGGACGGCAGCGTCAGAACCGCCGTGATCGTTTCCTCCCTCACCTTCGGGCTCGGCCATATCAGCAACCTCCTGTCGGGGCACGAGCTGGGGGAAACGCTTCTGCAGGTCGTCTACGCCGTGGCGGTGGGATTTGTCTATACCATGTCCTTCTACAAGAGCGGCAGTCTGCTTCCCTGTATCCTGGCACACAGCCTGACGGACGTCTTTGCCGTGCTCGGAAGGGACGGAGGATCCTTCTGGCTGAACGCGGCCGCTCATGCCGTCGTGATCGTGCTGGGGGCTGTGTACTGCGTGTACCTGACCCGCCTGAAGACGCCGGAAATCAAAAGGCCTGAAGGGAAGAAGGAGTAAGGCGGAGCGGAAAGGCCCGCTGCCGGACAACGTACAAAAAGACAGGATACGGCGCGCATCCTGTCTTTTTCCTTTTCTCCTTCAGCCGGAGCGGAAACTCCCGCCGGACCGGCGTCGGCACGGGTCTTTGTCAATCCAGCGCCTTCGGCTTGTCCATGGCCTTCTCCATAGTCTTGGAGATGACCTTCCTGCTGCTTGCCCAGTAGGAGGAGAAGCTGTCCTTCTTCTGGGGCATCAGGGTTCGGAGCACGAACCAGGGGTTGCCGATGGACTCGTTGTACAGGGACTCGAAGTTGATGAGGACGCTGTCCTTGATGAGGTCCATCATGGCGGAGGTCTCCGGGTCGCGGGAGTAGCGGGATTTCAGCGCCATGTCGAAGTACACCGGGGTGGTGGTCCGCCAGCTCTGTGCCGCCAGGGCTTCCATCACCGCGCAGCTCATGTCGCTGTCCTTCGCATCGATGGGCACGCACCACAGGGAAACCGCGTCCTGCACCCGGGTGCCGTAGGAGGGCTGGTTCTCATCCTGGAGCGGGTAGGGAAGGATGCCGTAGTCGCTCTCCATGTCGCCCAGACTCGAGACCACGGCGCTGAGACGGGTGGTGGCCAGCAGGGCCTTGTCCTGAGCCAGGGTGTCCTGAATGTTGGTGCCGTCGCCGGTGATGGCGTAGCAGCCTTCGTTCTCCCACATGAGCCGGTAGACCCGGGACACCAGATCCGCCATCTTTTCCTCATCCACGGCGAGAACGGGGTAGCCCTCCTCGTCCCGGGTCACCATGGACACGAGGGAGCCCTGCATGTAGCCGTCCGCGTCGTTGACGGAGGAGGTCACAAGGCCCCAGTAGTCCGTCTGATCCGCCTTGCCGTTGCCGTCCAGATCCGCGTGGACCTTCGACGTCAGGTCGTATACGTAGTCGATGGTCCAGCGGTGCTCGTTCACCACGTCGTAGAGATTCTCCACCTGCTCGTCCACCGCCACCTTCTGGTTGAAGGCGTAGACGCACATGGCGGACAGCATGGTCCGGGCGATGTCGCCGGTGATGAAGTAGAGCTTGTTCCCGATCAGCAGCTCGCTGGAGACTGAGTGGTTCCACCAGGCCTGCTCCAGATCGATGTAGGGCAGCTTCGTGTAGTCCAGGAAGAGCCCCTCCAGGGACAGCGCCGGGATCCGGGCGGACCATCCGGCGATGACGTCGTAGGCTCCGTCCGCCGCCATGATGGAGGACCGCAGGCCGCTGACGGTGCTGTTGTAGTTCTCCCATCCGTCGCCGGCGAAGACCTCGATCTTCACGTTCAGCCGGTCGGACACCATGTTGTTCCGCTCGTAGACGGAGTCGGACACCGCCTCGCCGGTCAGCTCCTCCGCCGCGACCTCGTTCACGGACTCCGTGTCGCCCCGGGAGTGGATCACCGTGGTGGCTCCCTTGAAGTCCAGCTCGGGCAGATTGTCGGGCACGTGGGCGCGGTCCAGCTCCGTTTCTGCCTCCGTTTCCGCGGGTGTGACCGCATCGGCCGCGGGCGTATCGGCGGCAGGGGAGGAGGGATCCGCGTTTTCTCCGCTTTCGGAGCATGCGGCCAGGCATCCGGCGGAGAGCAGGGCGGCCAGCAGCAGGGACAGGATTCTCTTCATGGGAGCGTCTCCTTGTTGACGGTAAAAATGGCTGATTTCATTATACTTTGTTTTGGATTTATTGTCAAGACTCACAAAAAGCAAAAGGGACTGTTTATTTGTAAAACTTCTCTCAATTATTTAGAAAAGACTTGACATCCCGCCCCCGGCGTGTTACAATTTTCTTCGATGAATCCAATCCCCCGAAAAGGAGAATCCTATGCAGTACAGAAAAATCGACAAGCTGGGGATCGAGGTGTCCGCGTTCGGCGTGGGATGCATGCGCTTCCCCATGAAGAAGCTGGAGGACGGCACCGACGTGGTGGACGAATCGATTTCCACCCCCGCCATCCGCCACGCCATCGACTGCGGCGTCAACTACATCGACACCGCCTACGTCTATTCCGGCGGCCGGAAGAACGAGATCGCCCTGGGACACGCCCTCCGCGACGGCTACCGGGACAAGGTCTACGTCGCCACCAAGCTGCCCACCTGGCCCGTGAAGACGAAGGACGACATGTGGCGCATTCTGGACGAGTCCCTGGAGGACCTGGAGACCGACCATATCGACTTCTACCTGCTCCACGCCCTGAATAAGGACAGCTGGCATAAGATGCGGGACCTGGGAGCCCTCGACTTCCTGAACGAGGCCAAGGCTCAGGGCAAGATCCGCTACGCCTGCTTCTCCTTCCACGACAACTACGATGCCTTCGAGGAGATCATCAACGCCTACGACTGGGATATGGCCCAGATCCAGTTCAACTATATGGACGTGGAGAACCAGGCGGGTCTGAAGGGCGTGAAGCTGGCGGGCGAAAAGGGGATTCCGCTGGTCATCATGGAGGGACTCCGGGGCGGCAAGCTGGCCTCCGCTCCCGACAACGTCCAGGCCCTGTACGACGCCTTCCCGGTGAAGCGCTCCCCCGTGGAATGGGGCTTCCGCTGGCTCTGCGACTTCCCCCAGATTGCCACGGTTCTCTCCGGCGTCACCAACTACCAGCAGACCGAGGACAATCTGGCCATCTTCGACCGCTGTACCGTGGGCGCCATGACCGACGAGGAGAAGGATCTCATGGTCCGGGTCCGGGAGGCCTACGAGTCCCGCACCAAGGTGGGCTGCACGGGATGCCGCTACTGCATGCCCTGTCCCAACGACGTGGAGATCCCCCGCATTTTCTCCATCTGGAACAACAAATTCCAGTTTGGCGAGCCCATGAAGGGCAACTGGGACTACAAGCGCCGCATCGACGAGGGCCACGACGCCTCGAAGTGCGTGGAGTGCGGCGCCTGCGAGAGCGTATGTCCCCAGCAGCTGAACATCATCGAGCTGCTGAAGCAGGCCGACGCGGAGATGAGAGCGTAATCCCCGCCGCTCATCCGCTCCCTTTCCGGCTTTCCGCGTCCGGATGAAGGATCATATTGCTTCGACAACAAACA
>CACYWX010000189.1 GCA_902778205.1 uncultured Ruminococcus sp.
ATAATGATGATGATCATGAGTCGATTAGTTTTATATTTCCGGCTCCTACAAACAACCTAATTCTTTATTCATCTGTTGATGAAATCACTGTTTTACAACCTACAATAAATATTTTCTCTTCTCTCTACCCCGATGTGCGCATTGAATGGCACAAACTCAGTTCAGACGAATTTGAAGCACAAGTGCGTACAGAAATACCGGCAGGACGCGGGCCGGATGTATTGCTCGGTTATTCAAGTTTATTGCCGGACATCTACAAAACCATGTCGACCGGGATTTTCACTGATCTTGCACCGTATATGTCGAACGATCCGGATTACAATCCCATGGACTATTATGAAGGTGTGATGAAAGGTGGCCAGATGTATGGAAAACAGTACGTACTTCCGCTTACTTTCGGTATTAACGCTTTTATGACATCGAAAGAATTACTTGAAAAGAATGGTATCGACTCCGAAAGTTTAAAAACATGGAAAGGATTTTACAAAGCTTGTACAGTTTTTCATGAAAACAATCCCGGAAAGGCTCTGATAAACTATGGTGTGAAGGATTATTATATCAGCAATCTGTTTCTTGCTTCCGGTTTTCGCATGATCGATTATGAAAATAACAATGTTTCTTTTGACACTGAACGTTTCCATGAAGTGTTTGATTTGTGCCGTATGTATTGCAATCCGGAAGTCCCGGAAAACCTGCCGATTGGAAACGAGGCGTTTGAACTAAAATATGAAGAATGCTTTCTTGCTACTTTGGGAAGAAGCACTCCTTCCGTTACGATAAGTCTCTTTTCACTAATGCGAACTATGTCGCAGGAGACGCCTGTTTTTTGCCCAATCCCGAACATTGATGGTGGCTTTACCGCAGATATCGTCGACTTTGCAAGTATTCCCGTGGGTTCACAAAACAAATTAAACGCTTGGCGATTCATCAAGGTTTTGCTTTCGGACGAAATACAGTATGGAGATACAACTGGTGGTTCAACGCCACATAGCGCATTTTCTGCCGGAAATCCAGTGCGTCGCGAATCGCTGTCAAAACAAGTATATGACCAGATAGATGTTCAACCGGAATGGGCTCCTTGTTCGCCAGACGATGCCAAACAATATATTGAGCAAGCAGATCTTATAACAGATGCTATCCTTTATCCTGCAATGATAAGAAAGTATGTTATAGATATAATGACACCATATATCACAAGTAATGACGGCTCAAACTATGACAAACAGCTTGCAAAACTGATAAGCACTCTGGAACTCTACAAGGACGAGTAACATGAAACACCGCCTCTCCCTCCGCTCAAAGGACGCCCTCACCGGCTTTCTCTTCACCCTGCCCGCCCTCGTCGGCCTCGGGACGTTCTTCGTCGTCCCCTTTGGGATCACGCTCAAAATGTCGCTGTCCGAGAGCATGGGCTCCTCGAAATTTGTGGGACTGAAAAACTATCAGGACGTTCTGAAAAGCGCGGCGTTCAAGCTCGCAGCGAAGAACACGTTCAAATTCTTCGGCGTCGCTCTGCCGTGCATCCTGATCCTGTCCCTGCTCATCGCGCTTCTGCTGTTCCGGAATCTCAAAAAGTACGACATTTTTCGGACTTTCTTCGTCTTTCCGCTGGTACTTCCGGTGTCCTCGGTCGTTCTGTTCTTCCAGATCGTCTTCTCCGACCTCGGTGTGGTGAACGGAGTTCTGGAACACCTCGGGATGCACGCGGCGGACTGGACGGGGGAGCAGGCGTTTTGGGTGCTCCTGATCCTGTATCTCTGGAAGAACACGGGGTATAACGTGGTGCTCTTCCTCGCCGCGCTGAACTCCGTCCCGCCGGAGCTGTACGAGGCGGCCTCCCTCGACGGCGCGGGCTGGTGGAAGAAGCTCACGCGGATCACGCTTCCCATGATCGCGCCGCACACCCGGTTCATCCTCGTGATCTCCATCGTGAACCTCTTCAAGTCGTTCCGGGAAGCCTACATCCTCTTCGGCGACCACCCGGATCAGAGCATCTACATGATCCAGCACTTCATGAACAACAATTTCATCAATCTGAACTATATCCGGCTGTCGGTCGGCGCGGCACTGGTCTTCCTCGTGATCTTCGCGCTGGTGGGACTGCTGCTCGGTCTCAGGGACAAGGACGAAGGGGGGCATGAGTAATGACAAAAAGTAAAAAAACGGGCGATATTGTCACCCTAATTGTCCTGATCCTCATGTCAATCGTGGTTATCCTCCCCGTCCTGTTCATGGTCACGCACTCGTTCATGAGCGGAAACGAACTCACGGCGAGTTACGGCAAGATCCTCTCGTCCTCCAAGGATGACGAGGACGACACGCCCATCGAGATCGACGCGCACCTGATTCCGCGGGAACCTTCGCTGAAAGGCTATTGGGACGTGTTCCTCGCCACCCCGGACTACCTCGGCAAATTCTGGCTGTCCCTCGGCCTCTGCGCGGCGATCACAGCGGGACAAACCCTGCTCGCCTGTCTCGGCGGGTACGGATTTGCCAAGTTCAAGTATCCCGGGAAGAATCTGCTGTTCGCACTCATGGTTCTCTTGATGATGCTCCCCCTGCAGGTGACGCTCGTCCCGAACTACATCGTGCTGGACAAGCTGAACATGATCGGCTCATACTCGGCGATCATTCTCCCCGGCATCTGCTCCGCGTTCGGGGTGTTCCTCCTGACGCAGACATTCAAATCGATCCCGGATTCCGTCCTCGAAGCGGCGCGTCTCGACGGCGCGAACCAGTTCAAGACCCTGCTCCTTGTGGTCATTCCGCAGGCAAAGGCGGGCATCGCGTCCCTCGTGATCCTGAACTTCATCGATACGTGGAACATGGTCGAACAGCCGCTGGTCTTCCTCAAGGACCGGCTGAAATATCCGCTGTCGATCTTCCTGTCTCAGATCAAAAACGCCGATCTGAGCCGGGCGTTTGTCTGCGGCATCCTCGCCATGCTCCCGGTGCTCCTGCTCTTCCTGCATTTCAAAGACGCGCTCATGACCGGGATCGAAAACTCGGCGTTGAAATGCGGTGGGTTGCATGACAAGATCAAAGAGAATCCTCAATATCACCACGGCAATCGTCGTCGGGCTTCTCGTTGCCTGCACGGTAGCGTCGTTTGCTATCCGCGCGCGGACACAGCCGAAGGTGGAGACGGTCCAACCCACGCAGTACAGCTTTGCCCTCGGGCAGGAGTGGGTCGATGTGCTCACCGTCCCGCGGGAGGCCGTGCTGTCCGAGAACCGCTCCTTCTTCGACGAGGAGGGGACGGAGTACCAATATGAGCAGTATTACGTCTATGTCGCCACGTCCTCCCTCGGGCTCTTCGGGGAGGTCTACGACGCGGAGCGGATCAACGTGAACCCGTTCCCCATCGAGGCGTATTCGCCCGAGGACTACCAGCCGGAGACTGGGCTATATATCCGCTCGGGAAACGATTATATCAGTCTGGACGGCGAGGACGCGGCGGCTTACGGCTGGGATCCCTTCGCGGTCGGGGAGGATCTGATGCTTCTCTCAAGTGGCGGGGTGAATTACTGGCACATAATCATTTCAACGGAGCTCGACCGCGTGACGGAAGGGACGAGGGTGCGCATGGAGAAGGATAGGAACGCTTGACCGATAGTTTTTCTATACAACAGTAACTTTTAGCGTGGAAAAACGTCTATATTTTTTGAGAGAAACCTCGAATGGAACAGTGCCGCAGAAACAGGAGATATCATGACCCATTCCGATCTCATATCCAAATCAATGCGCCCATTTCAGCGAAGGCTTGATTTCTATACCGCGCTGCGGGCTCTTCTCGCCGCCCTGACCGCTGGGGGATTTGTCTTCGCGCTTATGACGGTAGGGTATAAACTCACAAGGCAGCAGACTCCGATGGGCAGCGGCATCAGATGGATATGGCTTGTCTCCGGCGGTGCAGCCCTCGTCACCCTGATCGCTACGTTCCTCGTCTTTCGCCCAAATCAGACCGAAATCGCCCGGCAGATCGACGCACTCGGGCTGAAGGAACGCACCGCCTGCATGCTTGCCCTGCAGGACTCTTCGCAAGAGATTGCCGATCTTCAAAGAGAAGACGCTCTCTGTCATCTCCGGGCATTGAGAGGTTCGGATCTGCGCGGACGGATCAGCGTTTTGTCCGTCGTCTTCGTTTTGATCGCCCTGCTCACGGCTGCGGCGAGTATCCTCCTCCCTGCCTCGTGGTTTGTGCGAGAGCAAAACGAAGTAAGTTCGACGTGGGATGACGTGTTTGATTTGCTACGGGAGGAGCGGGACCGGCTTGCGGAGGAGGGCGCGGATCGCTTCGCGGATGAGTTCGACGAGCTGATCCATGAGATGGAGGGCATGGACTACGGCCTGCAGGCTGTCGGAAAAATCAGCGATGTGGAAAAGAATATAAAGGATATCGCATATGAAGAAGAGACTTCCCCGGCCGCGATGAAGGAAGCTCTGGACACGCTCAAAGAAGCACGGCAAATGCTTCTCGGAAAAGAGGAGACAGGCGCGGACGGGAAGAAAGATACGGAAGAAAAAGAAGTAGCAGGGATGCCTGCCGTCCCCGATGAAAGCGAACAGGATGTCGAAGGAGAAGCGGAATCCCTCGCCCAAGGGAGTGGGAATAAACCTCAGAACTCAGACAGGAATGGGAAAGGTCAAAGTCTTGCGGAAGGCGATATATGGGAGCAAACTTCCAGTATGACGGAACCTGTGTACGATCCGATCTCCGGATATGTGCCCTATGGCAAAGTCTTTTCCGTCTATTTGAGTGATTATCTGCATGATGCAGAGAACGGCTTGATTCCCTATGAAGTTTCGGATGCAGCACGTTCGTATTTTGAAGACCTGGACAGATTGCAGAATGAAGGATAAAGGAGACTCTATGGACAGTTCTATGAACCTGGAAGAACGCATCCGGCATTTCAGTCGGCAGTACGCGGCGGTCAAAGGGGAGATCACAAAGGATATTGTCGGACAGGAAGAGGCGGTGGACGGGACGCTGATCGCCATGATCGCGGGGGGCAATGTCCTGCTCGAGGGGGTGCCCGGAACCGGCAAGACGAGGCTTGTGCGTTCGGTTGCGCGGACGCTCGATCTCATGTTTTCGCGCATCCAGTTCACGCCGGACCTCATGCCCGCGGACGTGACCGGCGCAAACATCATCGAAAAGGATGAAAAGGGGAACAACAAGCAGCGGTTCGTCGGAGGACCTATCTTCTCGAACATCGTCCTTGCGGACGAGATCAACCGCGCGACGCCCAAAACCCAGTCCGCCCTGCTCGAGGCGATGCAGGAGCATCGTGTGACGGCAGGTGGAGGGACGCGGACGCTGATGGAACCGTTTTTCGTACTCGCCACGCAGAACCCCATCGAGCAGGATGGTACCTACATGCTCCCCGAGGCGCAGATGGATCGGTTCATGTTCAAGCTGTTCATGACCTTTCCCACTGAGGAAGAGCTCTGCCGTATCGTGCGTCTGACACAGGACACACAGGAGGAGCGGTCCGAGCGAATCATGAACGGGGAGGAACTTCTCGCCATGCGCGAGACAGCGAAGGAGATCCCCGTAATTGACGAGGTGGTGGCATACGCTGCACGGCTGGTCGCCTCCACGCACCCGGAGCTCGACGGCGCATCGGAGACGGTAAAGAAGGAACTTCGATTCGGAGCCAGTCCCCGCGCGGTTCAGGCGCTGATTTACGGCGCGCGCATCCAGGCGCTTATCGAAGGGCGGTATAATGTGTCTTATGACGACATCGACGCGCTGGCATGTCCCGCCCTTCGCCACCGTGTGAAACTGACCTACGACGCCCTCATGCGGGGACGCACGCCCGATCAGGTGATCACAGCGCTGATCGGTGAACTGCGCGCCGAACGGGGGAGCAAACGGACAAAGGCTGCAAAGACAGAAGGGGCGGAAATCCGGGAAAATCTGACGGGTGCGGTATTCGCTAATCAAAAACTGCCGCAGTTCCCGATAGTAAGGCTTGGCCATTTCATCCCGCAAAAGGTCAGCCCAGTCATTATGAAAAATCTCCATTGAAATTACCAACTCCTATATTCAGCCCCTGCCCGTAAGAGCCTGACAAATGAAAGCCCACTCCGAGCCTCCCTTGCCGCCTCGAAAAAACCTTCGTGAGCCGGAAAGAATGTATCCGCCGCAAGCTCCCCCGCAACTTCCGTCAGCCAAATCTCCTTCGCATAAGGCAGCAACAGCGCATAAATCGCCCCGCCCCCCATGCAGATAAACTTTCTGTCCGGCTCATCCATTTGCAGTTTCCCCAGCAGCGTCCACAGTTCAGCCAGATTGCGGCATACAAATACATCTTCCCGCACCAGGCTCCGGGATAACACCATATTTA
>CACYWX010000190.1 GCA_902778205.1 uncultured Ruminococcus sp.
CCCGGACCTATTCCGACGCCGTGGAGCACATCGTCTGGTTTGAAAACGCCCGGAGCGCGGAGGCAAAGCTGCGGCTGATCCCGGAATACGGCTTCGCGGGACTGGGCGTGTGGAATCTGAGACGGTTCTTCCCGGGCCTCTGGACCGTGCTGAACCAGCTGTTCACCGTCTCCAAGCCCGGGTGAGAAGATATGACTGAACGTCATAAAGAACAGGAGCGAAAACATGCTGCATTATCCCGAGGCGGAGCGGGGATTTATCTGCCGCACGCCGAACACATTCTTCCGGTATCACGGATGGCCCAGCGTGGCCAAGGACGCGGACGGGATCCTCTACGCCGTGGACTCCGCCTTCCGCATCAGCCACGTCTGCCCCTTCGGCAAGACCGCCCTGTACCGGAGCTATGACGGAGGGCGCACCTGGAGCATCCCCTCCGTCATCAATGATACCTATCTGGACGACCGGGACGCTGGCATCCTTTCCCTCGGCGGGAAAAAACTGCTGGTGACCTGGTTCTCCCATCCCGCCAAGGTCTACATGGAGCACTACGGCGAGCATCTGCGGAAGGTCTGGCCGGGCTCGGCTGGGGTGCTTGAGGCCTATCCCGACATTCCCGAGGAGGAGGGCCGCGGCGGCTCCTTCATCCGCGTGTCCGAGGACGGCGGCAATACCTGGGGAGAGACCGTCCGCCTGCCCGTGTCCTCGCCCCACGGTCCCAACATCCTGCGGGACGGGACGCTCGTCTATCTCGGCAAGGCCATGTACACCGACGAGCTGCCAGCGGGAGCCATCGCGGCATACCGGAGCGCGGACGGCGGCATGAGCTGGGAGAAGCTGGCCATCCTGGACATCCCGGAGGGGACGAAGCCGGACAATTTCCACGAGCCACATGTGCTGGAGCTGCCCTCGGGACGGCTCCTCGGCATGATCCGGGCGCAGGGACCGGAGGTGGCCCACGGCTTCACCATGTACGAAACCTGCTCTGACGACGGCGGCCGCACCTGGTCCCCCATGACCTCCCTGGGCGTCTCCGGATCCCCGCCGCATCTGCTTCTCCATTCCTCCGGGGCGGTGATCTGCTCCTTCGGACGGCGGGAGGCTCCGTTCGGCGAGCGCGCGCTTGTCTCCTATGACAACGGAGAGACCTGGCCCGAGGAGTACGTCCTCCACGAGACTGCCCCCTGCGACCTCGGCTATCCGGCCACCGTGGAGCTGGACGACGGATCCCTTCTGACGGTCTACTATCAGCAGGCCGAGGGCGATCCCTTCGCGTCCCTTCAGTGGACAAAGTGGAGGCTGGAATAACCGGACCGCACGCCGAATCCGCAAACCTGTTATGAATGAAGAACGGACGGGGAGTTCATGGCTCTCCGCCCGTTCTTTTGATTCTTGGCCTATTGAGATCTCCCGATCAGTACCCGGCGTCCTTTTTCATGGAGGTATAGAGGTCCAGGGCGGAGCGGTAAGACTGTTCCGTCAGATACCAGAGCATGGCGGTGGCGTCGTTTGCTCCGAAGGCATTGTATACCGGGCCGTCCGAGGTCCGGCGCACCAGCAGGCCCACCAGCTGATCCTTCTCCGGAACGATCTCCCCGTTGACCAGGCTCCATCCGGCGCCCTTTGCCGCATCCGCTGGAACGTCTCCCGCATCCCAGGAGAAATCCAGCCGCCAGAGCTCCACGGTCAGATCCTCCGCCTCCCACTGGGCCGTGCTCCCGGTGAAGCCCTGCTTGCCCAGACACAGCGCCCCCTTCAGATGGCCTTCTCCCATCAGATCCCACAGGGACCGGTCGACGAGCTGTTCCTTCTGAAGCTCCGCCTCCCTCAGAAACGCGGCCAGAAGTCCCTCGTTCTTTCCCACGGAGGGAATGTCCGAGGTCCGGTACAGCCCGTATCCGCCGTCGGATCCGAACACCAGCTTCCAGGAAGGAACATTCGGATCGGGGGTGCGGACCGCATACGTCCAGTCGTCCATGGCCCGGCGGAAATCCTCTCTGAGGACCGCCTCATAGAGGTCGGGATACTTCTCCCGCATGGCTTCGCCCGCCCGGGCCTCCAGCTCCGACACCGGACAGACGAACACGTCGGCGATGTAGTCGGTGCCCGCGAGGGACGAAGGCAGAGCCCAGCCGCAGACGAAGGTCAGGTAGAGATCCTCCGGAACGGTTCTGACCGGCGTGCCGTCCTCCCCGGGGAGATCGGCGCGGCAGGAGATGATCCAGCCCTCCCCGATGGCGGTGGCGGCGGGCGTGATCCTCACGGCGGAGATCAGTCCCGTCACCTCGGCGTTCCGCACAGCGTCCGGATCTCCTCCGGCCAACTTCAGCAGATGCTGTCCCACGGAGCTCCGGATGTACGCTGCGAGCCTCTTGTCCCCCATGGCGGACATCAGTTCTCCCTCTTCAGCCCGGAATTCCACCTCCACGGGGCAGGCTTCCGGCTCGTCCACCCAGAGATCCGCTTTGGCGGCCAGGGTCCGGTTTCTCTCCCGCTCCAGGATCCGCTCCATATCCGGCAGGACGATGGCGGAGCCGGGCTCCTTCGTCTGGAATACATAGTGATCGACGCCGTCCGAGTCCGTGCGTACCAGCACCCGATCCGGCCGAAGGGTCACGGACCGTGCATCCGCCAGATTCTTCGCCTGGATCCACAGAAGCTCGTCCACCTCTTCGGGATCGATTTCCCGCCAAAGGGAACCGGATTCTTCGGCGGTAGAGGAGGCGGGCCTGTAAGACGGCGTTCCGAGGCTGTTCTCCCAGATGTCAAGGAATTTTGAGACGAAGTGAAGCCGCTCGGTCTGCGCGTCGGTCTCTCCGGTTTCCTCGATCCCGGCCTTTTTGTAGGACCGCCAGCTGCGCTTCGAGAAGGCCGGGAGTCCGCGGCGGTCCCGGATCAGGCCCAGCTCGTCGGCGTAGAGGGTGCGGAAGGAGGAAAACGCCCGCTCCGGATGGACGAAAACGGCATATCCGTTCCGGTCCGCGCCGATGGCGAAGTCGGGGGACAGCTCCTCGTAGGCCGCCTTGTCCACGTTTCCGACGCTCACTCCCGGGATGTACTCGCCCACCGCCGGATTCCGCGCCTCCTTCGGGGCCGTCAGGAAGCACACCGCCAGCACCGCCGCGGCTGCCAGCGACAGGACCAGCACCCAGAAGGCCGGCTTTTTGTAGGACAGCACGCTCTTCACCCGCTCCTTCACACCCACCTCCCCGAAGGCCAGAGGACAGGCGGACACCATGCGGCGGCGGGAGACGGAGCAGGACAGGAGCGCTTCGGAGTAACCGGCCCTCTCCTCCGGTGAAAACGCCCGGACCACCCGCTCGTCGCAGGCCGCTTCGATGTCCCTCGACAGCAGAACAAACGCCAGCCAGAGAAAGGGATTGAACCAGTGGACCGCCAGCAAAAGAAAGGCGAAGGGCTTGATCCGGTGGTCATGCCGGGTGAGATGCGCCCGCTCGTGGGCCAGCACGTAGGGAAGCGCGTCCTCCGAAACGTTGAAGGGGATATAGATTCTGGGACGAAACACCCCGAGGATGAAGGGAGTCGGCGCCGCATCCGTCCGGTAAACGCCGGGCTCCGTCTCCACAGCGGTTTTCATGCGGAGCCTGAGCCGTATGGTGCTGACGGCGGCATAGATCAGCATGACGATCATCCCCGCGCACCAGACGACGGATCCCGCAAAGGTCAGCACCTGCATGGGGTTGACGGAATCGCCGGGGGCGGGTGATAGGGAATCCGCCAGAATGGGATTCAGCGCGTCGTCCATCAGGGTGAGCCGGGTGTGAAAGGCGGGCTCCGGCGTGGTCAGCATGGCCTCCGGCACCGTCTCCGCCGCGGGAAGCAGGGAAACGGAGCTCTCCGGAAGCGCCGGCATCAGAAGCCGCAGTCCCACCAGGCCCCACAGCAGGATGAACACCCATTTCGGAGCCCTCCGGAACACGGCCCGGACCAGGATCACCCCGCAGACGATCCACACGGCGGAGAGGCTCATATTGAAGATTTTCAGAAACAGTTCACTCATTCCGGTGCTCCTTCCGATAGGCCTCGATCATGCTCTGCACCTCCTCCAGCTCACGGTCCGTGACGCCGCGGCGCTTGGTGAAGGCGGCGATGAAGGCGGGCAGGGAACCCCCGAAGGTCTTGTCCATCATTTCGTCGATCTCCGACGCCTGAGCCTCCTCCTTCGACACCAGGGAGGTCACGACGGAGTTCTCGTTCTTCAGCACGCCCCGCTCGGACAGACGCTTGATGACGGTGTAGGCGGTGGAGGATTTCCAGCCGAGCCGCTCCCCCGCCAGCTTCACCAGCTCCCGGCTGGAGACGGGCTCCGTTTCCCAGAGGATCAGGCAGAAGCGGTATTCGGATTCAAAGATTTTAGGTGTATTCATGGCAGTGTGTCCTTTCCCGGTGATAGTCTAATGCATTAGAGTGATTCTAGTCTAACGCATTAGACCGGATTTGTCAAGGGGCTTCACAGATTTGTTACAAATGAAGATGATCCGCTTCCGGGTGCGTCTTCCGGAATTCAATTGAAATTATTCAATAAAATAGACCGCTCCACTTGACGGGGGCCGGGAATTGTGGTATATTTATACAAAAGGATACACTGCGCCCGGACCTGTGAAGCGCGGAGGAGACGAGACATGATCACCATATCCCGGATCAAAAAGGACTTCGGCGGACCGATCTGCCGGTCCTGCATCAACAACCGGTACGGCGTGAAGCTGAGCCGGAAACACTGCCGCTATGAGAAGCATTCGGACGTCTGCCCTTCCTGCGGGGAGAGAAAGCATATCGTGAAGCGGCTGTCGCTTCTCGGGTATCTGAAGGGCATCGGAAAAAAGCCGGTTCCGCCGCATGAGACCCGGGAACGAAAAAGAGAGGAAGATGGGAATGCCTGAATTGGAGATCCTGCCCCTCACCCCCGACCGGCTGGAGGATTTTCTGGCCTTCTTCGAGCGCGGGATCCCTGAGACCGAATGGGGACACCGCTGTTACTGCGCCGCCTTCTGCGCGAAGGACAACACGGACGAGCGCGGCATGGAAAAGGCTGAGGTCCGACGGGAAGCCGCCGTCCGGTACGTGCGGGAGGGATGCCTGACGGGGTATCTGGCCTATGAGGACGGGGAGGCGGTGGGCTGGTGCAGTGCCGGGGACCGAAACGCGTGCCGCCCCTGCTTCGGGGTCCGCTGGATCATCGGCGGGGAACTGCCGGAGACGGAGGAAAAGGCGGTTTCCGTCTTCTGCTTCGAGGTGAGGCCGGAATGGAGAGGGCGTCACGTCTCCACCGCGCTTCTGGAGCGGGTCGAGGCGGATGCCCGGGCTTCGGGATGCGCCTTTCTCGAGGCGTATCCGCTGAAGGACGGGGGAAACGCTCTCGAAAACTACTCCGGCCACCGGTCCTTTTACGAGAAGCGCGGCTTTGAGCCCTTCGGGGAGACGGACAAGCGCCTGATCATGCGGAAACCGCTGACATAACCGGACACGGGGAAGATTAAAGTTTGATGAATCTTTCCCGCCGCCCTTGCATTCCCGGCCGGTCCGTGGTATAATACAGACGTCGGCGGAGAACGCACGCTCCGCCGCGTCTTCGGGGACGTAAAGGTTTCGACGGGGATTTTGAAGTGCGATAAGCGGGTAGAGCTCGGGGTAACTCTTTAAAAGGCTCCAAACTAAATTAAACGCTAACGACGAATTAGCAATCGCTGCCTGACAAAGGCGGCTGTCCGTCCGGGGAGTGCCGCGGCCCCGGAATGTCCCGAACGGGAGTGCGTCCTACCTGACCACGGCATCATTTCAGCGGCGAACGTGAACGGTGAGTTTGCCTTTGTAACCGTCATGCACTAAACGGCTGCCGACCTGTGTACCCTGACCGCCGGGGACATGGGCGGGAGACAAAAAAGACGGTCTGCACCCGGAGAAAGTCGCGCGGATGGGTTTTCGGACGCGGGTTCGACTCCCGCCGTCTCCATAACGAAAAAGACTCCTTGCGAGTCTTTTTTCGTTGTGGGAAGGATGGGCTGAGACCCGCGCAGAGTTCCGCCGGATCAGGGAGAAACAAGGGAAAGTCGCATCCGAAGCAAAGGTCCTGATTCACGTAAGGAAGGCGCAATAAACCGTTGCGGAGGCTGTCTCCGCTCCCGCCGGATCCCGATTCCGGCCCTGTAACGGATTGTTGCTTGACATTCCCGAAGCTGTTCCGTATAATGGTCTCAAATCCATCCGTTTCGGAGGCGCATTATGGTGGGAAAGAACATCCGGCATTTCAGGGAGGCCGCGGGACTCAGTCAGGAGGCGCTGGCTGAGAAGCTCGGCGTGACCCGTCAGGCGGTTTCCAACTGGGAGCTCGGCAAAA
>CACYWX010000191.1 GCA_902778205.1 uncultured Ruminococcus sp.
ACAACGGCGACATCTGGATCACGCCCTCCGGCATCGACAAGGGCAGCCTCACCCGCGACGACATCATGCTCGTGAAGCCCGACGGCACCGTCATCGGCCCGCACAAGCCCTCCGTGGAGCTGCCGTTCCACCGCGACATCTATCGTCTGCGTCCCGATCTGGGCGCCATCCTGCACGCCCATCCCCCGACGCTGGTGGCCTTCTCGCTGGCCCGCAAGATCCCCGAGATTCGCCTCGTGCCCTCCGTGTCCGCCATCTGCGGCGAGGTCTCCATGGCCAAGTACGAGGTGCCCGGCAGCGAAAAGCTGGGCGAGTATCTGTCCGCCGAGTTCGCGAAGGGCTTCAACACCGTCATGATGGAGAATCACGGCGTGTGCTGCGGCGCCAGCGACCTGTTCCACGCCTTCATGGCGTTTGAGACGCTGGATTTCTGCGGCCGCATCGAGATCGACGCCCGCAAGCTGGGCGAGCCGCACCTGCTCACCCCCACCCAGATCGCCATGGACAGCTCCAAGGCCCATCCTCCGCTCGACGCCTTCGTGGCGCGCCAGATCTCCAGCGAGGAGTGCGCCGCCCGCCGCGACATGTGCAACCTGATCCACCGCGCGTATGACCAGCGCCTGTTCAACAGCACGCAGGGCACCTTCTCGCAGCGCCTGTCGGACGGCTCCTTCCTCATCACGCCCTACAAGAAGGACCGCAAGTACCTCGAGCCCGAGGACATCGTGCGCATCAAGAACGGCATGTGCGAGGAAGGCAAGACACCCAGCCGCTCGGCGCTTCTGCACAAGGCCATCTACGAGCGCCATCCGGAGATCGGCTCCGTGATCATCGCCCATCCGCCGGCCATCATGGCCTTCGCCTGCACCGACGCCGCGTTCGACTCCCGCACCATCCCGGAGAGCTACATCAACCTGCGCGACGTGAAGCGCCTGCCCTACGCCTCCTCTTCGCAGGACATCGAAGGCACGGCCAACACCCTGTGCGAGACCACGCCGGTGCTCATCATCGACAACCAGTGCGTGATCGTGGCGGGCAGCACGCTGCTCAACGCCTTCGACCGCCTCGAGGTGCTGGACTACAGCGCCAAGGCCATCATCGCCGCGCGCGACATCGGCCCGCTGGTCATGATCAGCCCTGAGCAGGTGAAGGACATCGAAGTCGCGTTCAACCTGTAATCGCTTACACAAAACGGAGCTTTCCCGCGCGGAAGGCTCTGTTTTTTTCGTCGAGACGGGTTCATTCAACAGAAACGTGAACAATACACAGACGGAAAGGCTCCCCTGCAAAGGGGAGCTGGCGCCGTCAGGCGACTGAGGGGTCAGCAGCGCACGAACATAGCTACTATTGAAATGACTGGCGCAGAGGATCATGCTTCCCTCTCGCTTGCAGCCTCGCTGTTCGCTCCCCACCCCTCAGTCAGCTAACGCTGACAGCTCCCCTGACGCTCCGCTAGGCCTGCGGCCGCAGGGGAGCCTCCTTGTATTCGCTTCCTCCCCGTTCCTATTCCGAGTAACTTATAATTGCGCATTATTGTTTTCTCAAACAGCCGACCGCTTCCATTTGACTTTCCCCTCAAAAAATCGTATAATTGATGAAGTACTTTCCGGGAGGCAGAACATAGAACATGTATAACGAACTGACCCGAGGCGATCTCAAGAAGATGCAGGAGGAGATCGACTACCGCCTGTCGGTGGTGCGGCCCAGGCTGATGGAGGATCTGCAGGCCGCGCGCGCCATGGGCGATCTGAGCGAGAACTTTGAATACAAAACCGCCAAGCGAGAGCTGGGCAAATGCAACAGCCGCATCCGCTACCTCCAGCGCATGATCAACACCGCGCGTGTGATCTCCGAGAACAGCGCGGCGGACGCCATCGGCCTTTACGACCGCGTGGAGATCCTCTCCGAGGGCCATTCCCATCCGGCGCTGTTCGGGGACGCCACCGTCCGCCGGGGCCTCTGCCATTACGGACTCACCCCGGAGGAGGCGTCCGAATACATCCATTCCACCTGCGTGGAGATCACCCCCGTGGGATGCTCCAACGTCTGGGTGGCCTCGCCTTATATGAACCTGCCCGGGGAGCTTCTGGCGGTGTTCCCATCCGATGACGGGGATGCCCCGGACAGCATGGACGCCTTCCTCGATCGGTATTTCGCCCGCATCGCCTCCCTCATCCGGGAGAACTGCCGCCGGGAGAGCCTGTACCGGTACGAGCGGGCCAAATACTGCGCGGATCCCCTTCTGTCCTGCTTCGTCCGGGACTGCCTGGAGCGCGGCGTCGACATCGAGGAGGGAGGCGCGCGGTACAACTGGATCATGCCGTCCTTCGTGGGAGTGGCCAACGCCGCCGACGCCCTCTACGCCGTCCGGACCCTGATCTACGAGCGGCACGAAACCACCTTCGCGGACTGGAGGCGGGCCCTGGACACGGACTACGCGGACGATCCCATCCTGCTGGCCCGGATCCGCGCCCTGCCCAAATACGGCTCCGACGACCGGGATCCCGGCTCTCCCGACGCCTATGTAAAGCAGATCGCGGAATTTCTGGCGGCGGAATGCGAAAAGCACCGGGTCCCTCTCACCGACGGAGACGACGGACGATCCTCCCGCCTGATTCCCTCCCTGTTCTGCTGGATCATGCACGATCACTTCGGCCGTTCCACCGGAGCCACACCGGACGGGCGGCGGGCGGGCTTTCCTCTGGGGGACGGCTCCGGTCCGGCTCAGGGGAGAGAGGCGAACGGCCCCACGGCGTCGGTGCTGTCCTCCACCTCATGGGAGCACTGGCCCTTCATCGGCGGGGTGGCGGTCAACATGAAGTTCTCGAAGTCCCTGTTCACCCGGGAATCCCTCGCCGTCATGAAATCCATCGTGAAGACCTATCTCTCCCGGGGCGGCTTCGAGCTGCAGATCAACGTGACGGACCGGGAGACCCTGGAGCGTGCCCGGGCCTGTCCCGCGGAATACGAGGATCTGGTGGTCCGCATCGGCGGCTACAGCGACTACTTCACCCGGCTCTCCCCCACCATGCAGGAGGAGGTCATCCTCCGCACGGAGCACGGGATCTGACCGTCACGGGACCGGAGGTATTCATGAATCAGAAAGGAAAACGGGCCATGGCCGTACTGATCGACTTATCCCTCCTCATGGGAGGCCTCCCCGCATGCCGGAACACCCCTCCCGCCGACCCTGCCGTCATCTCAGGCGGGACCACCACCCATCAGGACCCGGACGCCCCGAAGGTCATCGAATCGAAGGAGCTGACGGAGTTCTCCGCATCCATGTTCCTGGACACCCGCTGGCGGGGAGACGAGGAGCGCAGCTTCGCCTTTGCGGTGGGACCGGACGAGCAGGGCGTTCTCACGGCGTCCGAGTCTCATACCGGCATCAGTCATCCTGCCGACGGAGCGCTTCTGGATTCTCTTGCGGAGGTTATCGCAAAAAACGATCTGGCCGCGCAGAACGGTCTGTATGACGTGACCGCCGGCCTGCCCTACGAATTCGAGCCCTTTCCCTTCCGGGCCGTCTACGCCTCGGGTGAGGAGCTGACCTTCACCGTCAACAACAATCCCACCGCCGCCTGGGCTGAGGAGGTTTATGACGTGTTCGCCGGATGGTTTTCGGCACACGGGATCGACGCTCTGGAGCCTTCCCGGGACAGCACGCCCCTGACGCGGTTCATTATGCAGGTCACCGAGGGGACGCGGACTGTCTGGTACACGGACATCACCGTATCCGAGGAGGAGGCCGTCGACGGGGAGACGTACCTGTTCGGGCGGCTGATCCTGAACAACGGAAACGTCATCCGGAACGAAGGCCGGTACTGCCGCATCACGGAGGAGCTGTACGAGGGGATCCGCTCCCTCATCGACGCCACGGATCTGGAGAAGAACTACAACTTCAGCTTCTATAACCGGCAGACGGGATCCATGGACAACCACGATCTGGGCTACTACGGCATGGGTCCTCTGACAACGGCGGACAACGAACCGGACGCGGAGGGCCTTGCCCTGACCCTGTACATGGAATTTGAAAGCGGCTTTTCCATGAACATCGAAACGAAAAAAGCCAGCGAGATCGAAGGGATGCGCTCCCTGATCGACGCGCTGGAGGCATATCTGGACCCGCTGTTCGGCTGAACGAGCAGTCCTGAAGCCATGCAAAACTCATTATCCAATCCATACAGGAGGAACCCATGAAAGAAAGCAAACTCAAGCGTCTTCTCTGCCTTGTCCTCTCCGGCATCCTCACCCTCTCCGCCCTCTCCTGCGCCAACGGCGAGACGCCCGAGGAGACAGGGTCCACCGTGTCGCCCGAGGCCGGGACCGTGACCGAAGAGCCAGAGGAGACCGAGAAGCCCTATCTGGACAACCTGCCCGAGACCATGGATCTGGACGGCTACGAATTCCGGTTTCTGACCGCCGAAGAAACCGACTCCGTGGAGCTGAACGACGACAACACCGGCACCCCGCTGGACGCCACCATTTCCGACGCCTACTGGCGGCGCAACGAAGCCCTGGCCTCCCGCATGAACGCCTCCATGATCCTGTGCGAGAAGACCGGCTACGGCAATTTCTCCGCCACGGCCACCCAGTCCGTCACGGCGGGCAGCGACGACTACGACGTATTCTGCGGCCACACCCGGTTCAACGTGGCGCTGGCGGCGTCCGGATACATCATGAAGATGAACGAGAACGGGTTCATGGACACCATCGACCTGTCCGCGCCCTACTGGAGCCAGCTCTTCATCGAGAACATCAACTACCGGGACAACATCTACTGGCTCACCGGCGACCTGACCCACAACTTCATCGCCATCATCTACGCCATGTTCGTCAACGGCACCGTCTGGGGCAACTTCTATCCCGGCGAGGACGTGTACGGCATGGTGCTGGAGGGCGGCTGGACCCTGGACAAGATGGCCTCCCTCTGCGAGGGCGTGTATCAGGATCTGAACGGCAACTCCGAGGTGGACAAGGCGGACGCCTTCGGCGTGGTCATGCAGAAGGGCCACACCCTGAACGGCATGGTCTTCGCCAACGGCGTCACCTACACGGGCATCGACGACGACGGGAACTACTCCGTGGTGCTGAACAACGAGCACACCGTGAACGTGTTCAACAAGCTGCACTCCATCTTCTATGACACCAGCTACGCCATCATGCTGGAGAACGCGGACTTCGACGGCACCGCCGTGGAGATGTTCACCGGCGACCGCCTGCTGTTCTGCCCCTACACCATCGGTCTGGCCGGAAACGAGAAGGTCCGGAACATGGAGTCCGACTTCATGATCATCCCTCTGCCGAAGTACGACGAGACGCAGGAGACCTACCGGGTCAACCAGTACGACGGCGTTCCGATCTACGGCTGTCCCACCACCGTTCCCACGGACCGCATCCCCCTCATCGCGGCCTGGCTGGAGGCGGACTGCTCCATGACCTCCCAGCTCGTCATCCCCGCCTACTACGACCTGGCACTGAAGAACAAGTACAGCCGCGACGCCACCACGGCCCAGATGATCGATCTGATCCACGACAGCATCACGGCGGACTTCTGCTTCTACTGGGGCGACTCCGTGGGCTCCCTCATGGACATCTTCTACTCCAACATCCAGAACGAGGAATTCGCCTCCAAGCTGAAGAGCAACGAAAAGGTCTGGGCCAAGACCCTCGGCAAGCTCGTGGCCAAGCTGGAGGGGTAAACGAAATTTCCCTGAGCTTTCCGCTCCTTCTTCCGTACAAAAACGCATAAGCTGAACAAAAGGACTGCCGCGCACCTTCTCCCGTATCAGGGAGATACGCGGCAGTCCCGTTCTTTATGACTGCATCGGTCTTGCATCCACGGGCGCGGGCTCCGTTTTCAGCCGGAACCAGAAGTTGCTTCCCTGTCCCACTCTGCTCTGCACGCCGAAGGAGGCGCCGTGGAGCAGGAGGATCCCGCGGACGATGGACAGGCCGAGGCCCGTGCCCATATTGGCTCTCTTGTGGAAGTCATGGGCCTTGTAGTAACGCTCCCATACCAGGGGCAGATCCTCCTCGGATATGCCGTCTCCGGTGTCGATGACCTCCACCAGGACCTCCGGAGCGCCGTTCTCCCCGGCCGTCTCAGTCTGCCGGATCAGCACGGTCTTGTCCGCGCCGGTGTAGTTCACCGCGTTGTTGACGAGATTATAGACCACCTGCAGCAGCCGTCCCTCGTCGCCGCGCACCCAGACATCCCTGTCCGCCTCGAAGCGGATCACGTAGCCGTCGTGCTCCCTCAGCTTCTGGTACCGGTCCAGGGTCCGCCGGATCACCTCCGTGAAGTTGAACAGCGTCACGTTCAGCTTCTGGGT